>JAUVQC010000132.1 GCA_030598305.1 Actinomycetes bacterium | reverse complement strand
GCGTCTTCGCTCCGTGAGTTTGCCGAGCGGTCGTCTGACCTCTGACGTCTGGCGTACGCCCTCAGCTCCCGACGTTGACCGCGCGTTCGATCGCCTGGTAGATGTGCTCTGACATCTTCGCCTCCTCGGGGTCGAGGAGGTTGGCCATCACTTTGAGGGTCCACTCCATGAGCGGCTTGGACCGCAGCCCCACGGTGGTGAGCGTTCGCATGATTGCAGGATTGCCTATCGCCTTGACGAACACCCTCGCCACGCGGTGATAGTCGCCGTATTCGTCCTCGAGTTCCTGGGCGTAGTCGGCCAGCGCACCATCATCGCCTGCCGCGGCATTTGCCACGTGACGAGCGACCATGCGCCCGGTCTCATACGCATAGTCGATACCCTCACCGTTGAAGGGGTTCACTGCTCCTGAGGCATCACCGATGAGAGCCCAGTTGCGACCGACCTTCGGCCCCACGGACAGGGACATCGGGAGCTTGCCGCCGATCGGTTTGGTGTGAGCAGTGGTTTCAACCACCTCCCAGTGCTCGGGGAGCGAGGCGATGTACGCGTCGAGAATGCGACTCGTGTTGATGTCCTTCCACCCCTTGAATGTCGACACGAGGCCCGTACCGACGTTGATCTCACCATCACCGAGGGGGAACACCCATCCGTATCCCGGCATGGCGCGTCCCTCCCTGTCACGGATATCGAGCTGGCTCTCGATGAACGAGTCGTCTGATCTCGGGCTCTCGTAGTAGGCGCGCACGGCAAGACCGAAGGGGTAGTCCTTCCGTCTCCGGGCACCGACGCCTCGTCCGACGCGCGAGTTTGAGCCATCGGCAATGATCACGAGGTCCGGGTGCGCAATTCGTTCCTCGCCGTTGCTCTGGAGCCGGACGGCCGTGACCGTGTCGTTGTCAACCACCGGCACCGCAGTGACACCCTGTTGAACCGTTGCGCCCTGTTGCTCAGCCATTGCAGCGACCACGCCATCGAGATCGGCCCTTCGCATCGTGGCACCCCAGTTGGGGTACAGGGAGTGGTCAGGCCATGGCATCTCGATCCTGAGGTCACCGGCATACGCCCGAAGCCCATCCACGCGGTGGAGGTCGAGTCCATCGAAATCGAATCCCATATCGAGGAGTTGCTTGATCGCCCTCGGCGTCAGTCCGTCCCCACATGCCTTCTCGCGTGGATATGTCTTCTTCTCAACGAGATGAACATCGAGTCCGTCCCTGGCCATCCAGTACGCAGCAGACGCACCGCCTGGACCACCACCTATGACGAGGACTGACTTGGACATGGACGCGAGCGTACCGCCGAGGGCGTCAGAAGGTTTGCTCAGGAACCGGAGGCTTCGGTTGTTGCTTCGTCATCTGCGGTCACCTCTACAAGCCCACAGTCGTCCTCGGCCTCCTCGAGCAGCTGACCGCCGAATTGGACCCGTTCGTAGAGCGCGACGGATGCGAGTTGCTCCTCGCTCAATGACTTCTCGAACGCTGGCATAAGACCGAACCCACCCACCGGTTTGTCGGTTGCACCATATGTCGGATCTGGCCAACCAGCAGTGCCCAGCGTGATCCACTTGATCTGATCACTACACGATTCGGCGGGGAATGTCGTGAGGAGTGAGCCACCTACGAATGCTGGGCCTGCACCCCCGGTGCCGTCTGCGGAGTGGCACGAAACGCATTGGCTACTATAGATGCCTGCGCCCTCGGCCATGTAGTTGATCTCGCTGGATCCGTACTCGCTTCCGTCGCAGTTCAGGGCGACGCCGGTCTCGGGATCGACGAACAGTTGGCCTGCGGTTCCACAGTCGGGACCGTTCGGCGTCACAAGGATGTACGTAACTGCCAGCAGCGGGATGAGAACGAACGCTGCTGCGAGCCATCGCGGATAGCCGCCACGAACGACAGGTGTCTCGTCTTCGGAGGGTTCTCCGCCTTCGGGAGTCCCAGTCAGGGGTGTTTCGGCCGCGATGACCTCCGGCCCGGAGGGTTCCTCTGGCGTGACAGGTTGAATCGCAGTCTCGGGAGGAGCACTGCGCTCCTCTGGCGTCTCTCCTGGAGGCGCGACGATCTGTGAGGCTTCCACGCCTGCCCATTCGGCGAGTACTTCTTCGACGGACTCGCCGGTCTTCTTCGACCGGGCTTCTGCGGATCGTTTGGCGAGCACTGCGGGCATGCCTTTGACTTCTGTGACCTTTTCGAGGAGTTCATCCATCGTCATCGCACCAGCGACTGGCGCGGCGGCAACAGGAGCAACGGATGGGGCAGCAGGCTCTGTGACAGGAGCCGGCTCGGTCTCCTCTTTGGCCTGTGGCACATCGCCTGTCGCCTGAGCTGAGGCGGCCTGCTGTTTCAGCTCCTCCAGATCTGCTCCTGCCCAGTCGGCGAGCACAGCTTCAAGCGTCGTGTTGCCATGTTCGGCGCGTGTGGTGGCTGAGGAGAGGATGAGCTTGGGTGGCATCCGCTTCGCATCGGCAGCAAGTTGCACGAGGTAATCCGTGGTGATCTCCACGGGCCCAAGTGAGTCCGTGGATGTCGATTCGGAGATCTGGGTATCGTCGTCCGTTGTCTGTTGTTCGTCGTCCGTAACAGCCGGTGCGGCTGCCTCTTCCCCAGCCCACTCCTGGAGAACGGCCTCGACCGTGATGCCTTCCTTTTCGGCCCGCGCTTGTGCAGACCGTTCGATGAGGGATGCTGGCATCCCTCGAATTTCAGCTACTCGCTGGAGCAGTTCGTCCATCGTCCTACCTCAACGTCTCGATGTATCTGACAAGTGCCTCGATGTCCGCATCCGACAGATAGGAGTACGACGGCATTGTGGACCACTCAACGTCCGACCGAGGGTTCTTCAGGTGTGCACCTGTTTCGGTGGCATCGAAGAAATCGCCCCTCGAGGCGACATGGGTGAGGTCGGGTCCGATTCGTGTGCCTGAGACCAATGCCGGGTTCTCATGGGCAAAGTCGCCGGCGATGCTCACAGGTCCGAGGCCGACATCTGTGATGATCGGACGCACCGACTGGGTATGGCATTCTGTGCAGCCCTCAGATATGTACAGGCTTCGACCCGCTGCTTGCGGTGTGCCGGACTCGTATGTCCGGGACCTGTCGGCCGCGATCGTGGCGGCTGTATCGGTGTCATCCATTGCCGGCAGGACTGCCGTGAAGAGCGCTGCTGTCAACCATACGAAGGCTGCGCCCCATGCCAACCGCTTCCAGGTCACGTACCTGACTGACCCTTCGAATTCCAGGTTGTAGTCGAGAGGTCCGCTCGGAGTCGTGAGCTCCTCAGGCGATGAAGTACCGATTCGGGCGATGTAGACGACCTGTGCAGCTGCGTACACCACCAGTGACACTGCGGCCAGCCACAGAAACGGTTTGAGCGAAGCGACAGCGATCTCATAGCCGGCTCCGAAGTTGTCGAAGATCTGGCTCGAGGGTCCCGCGATCCACGAGAAACCGGTGACGATTCCGCCAGCGAGAAGTCCGACGGCCGTGCCGGCTACTCCGATCACCGACAGCGTGAAGTGCATACCTGTGGCTGTGGAGCTTCCTCCCCTGCGGATGCTGTTGACTGCAAAGATCGCAAAGGATGCACCACCGAGCACGAGGATCACATCGAGACCACTCGTCCACGTCGAGTACTGGACCACGCCGCTTGTGGCTCTCCACGCGAGAAGGAGGTTGACGATCGTTGCCCCAACGAGTGCGAGCCCCGACACGACGCCGTATCGCAATGATGCCCGGTCTGTGATGTGGGTGATATTGCCCTTGAGTATCAGCCCGAGGTCCGTGATGATCACAAGGACGGGCACAAGGGCCGAAATGGCGAATGCGATGGTCAGTGTCTCGTACCAATCCGGCGTGGGTGAGTAGATCAGCTCGACGCCACCCATGAAGGCCCATGTCAGCGTGAGCGACCAGAAGCCAAGCGCCGCGAGCGGTCTTGGTTCGGACGGGTCGGTGCCACTGGTGCGCGAGAGGGCGAAGTACAGCAGTCCCACTGCTGTGGTGATCACGAACAGTCTGTGCAGTCCTGCATCAGTGAAGGCCGCCTGGATCAGACCGGGCGTCCCTGACAGCAGGGGGAGCAGTCCAACGATGGCCGAGGCTGCGAGCCACCATGCAGCTGCAGTGAGATACCAGCCAGCAGCGCCAAGACGGTCACGTTTCTGTTTGGCTGTAGCGGTTACGACCAGTGCAGCGAGTAGGAATCCGATCCCTGAGATCGCTCTCGCCCAAACCGCGCCCTCCAACCCGGGGATTCCGGTGGACATACCGATGAGGATGCTTCCCGCTCCGGCTATCGCGCCCAACGCGATGAGAATGAGCGCAACGGTTCCGAGGGTCCTCCGCTTGACCCCGTCACCGGTTATCTCGCTGATCGCCCAGATGCCGAGTCCCAATCCCGCAATGGGGAGCCAGCCGTCCATGACGAGCGTTCTCCCCGCCTGGATCAAGCGACCG
>JAUVQC010000126.1 GCA_030598305.1 Actinomycetes bacterium | reverse complement strand
TTCCTGCGCTCCTGAGGGAAGGTGGCGTACGTGCCACCGTGGGTCCATACATGATTGTGCTCGAGGGAAACCATGCGATCAACCGCCTGTGTGAGCAGTTTGCGATCGTGGGACACCAACAGGATGGTCTTTCCTGAGTTCCTCAGCTCGTTCGCCAGCCACGCCTTTGAGAAGAGGTCGAGGTAGTTGTCTGGCTCATCGAGAATCAACGTCTGGACGTTGGACAACAGGTAAGCCCTCAGGATGATCGCTTTGCGCTCTCCCCCGGATAGTTCAGTGAGTCTCCTATCCCCCGCATCCGCAAGGCCCTGGCGCAACACCGCCCGGGTGACCTGATCCCAACGGCCTTCGGCATCGTATCCGCCGAGGGACTGCCAGATCTCCAGCTCGTGGGCCAGGTCGATTCCGTCGCTCTCACCCGCCGATACGTACAAGTCCTGGAGCCGAGCGTGAACAGGCCGAAGCTCAACCGGAAGAGACAGTGCCAACGCATCAAGGACCGTCGCGGATTCGAGGTCGTCGAACCCGGGATTCTGGCGCATGTAGGCGATCTCAGTGTCCGATCGGACATGCCCATCTGCAAGGCGCTTGTGCCCAGCAATGAGTTCGAGCATTGTCGTCTTACCAACACCGTTCGGACCGACGAGAGCGGTCACAGAACCCGTGGGCACCCTGAAGGAGACATCCTCGATGGGTGTCGTCCCATCGGGATACGAGTACGACACAGATTGGACTTCGATCGCCACGACTGACCCCTGAGACACGCGTAGTTGAGCACGCACGATACGTCGCGAGAGCGCGCAGCGACACTCCCATCTCGCGGTAATTATGTTCCGTCGGTGTTCTCAGTGGTCGAAGAGGTGAGCGTTGTGCATGAAGCCGTGCACGCTGAAAGACTTCGTCGCCTCACTCCGGTGTGGGGGAAACACGAGTGCAGAAGCCCCTGCACCGATGAGACAGGCTGCCGAGCAGATCGCGAAAGCAAGTGGGAAGTTACCCATGTCGCCCAATACCCCGCCGAGAATCGGGAAGACGATCCCTCCGGCGCCGTATGACAGAAACACCCATGGGTAATTCTGGCCGACAGCGCCGTCGCCGAATTCGTCTGCCGTCAGCGAGGGGAACAGGGCGAAATTGCCACCGAAGTTGAATCCGATCAATGCCGCCGCAAGGTAAAGCGTGTACTCGTTCGACGCCATCGGTACGAACGCCGCGAGAAAGATCCCCTGGGTACCGGCCATGATCACGACCGAACGCTTTCGACCGAGTGCATCACTGAGTGTGCCCCACACGATACGTCCGATCCCGTTCGCAAGACTGAAGAAGACCGCCATTGCCGTCCCAGCGATCGCGCTCGCTTCAACGGAGTCAACCCCTGCCCCTGTCAGCGCTTCGACGGGATAGAGCTTCATGAGGCCGATCGCCATCAGGCCTGCACCGGCGCTGACGGCAAATGTCAGGGAGATCAGGTGGAACTGCGGTGTTCGCAGCATCTCGCGTGCGGTGAAGTTCTCTCCTCCATGGCCGAGAGCCTGCTCAGGAGGTGTGAAGCCCACCGGAAGCCAACCCTCCGGTGGCATCCGCATCCACAGGGAGCCCGCAAGGATCAGCAACGCGAACGCGATCCCGTAGATGAGGAACGTGGATCCCACGCCGACGGTGTCAATCAAACCGCCCCACGAGCCGGCGATCTTGATCCAACCGAGCGCTCCGAATCCGAAACCGGCGACGGCGAGGCCCGTGATCATGCCCTTGTGGTCCGGGAACCATCGCATACCAACCGCGATCGGGACAACGTACGCGAGTCCGATGCCCGCACCTCCGATGAAGCCGATACCGAACAGAACGATCCAGAAGTTCGTACCGCCGCCGATCGATGCGAACGCGTAGCCGATACCGAGTGTGAGGCCACCAGAAATGGCGAGTGCACGCGGGCCGACGCGCATGAGGTTCCTGCCCGCAAAGACCATGACCAGAGCGAATGTTGCCAGGCCCGCCGCGAACACGATCTGTGTCTGAGTCTTGCTCCACCCTGCATCGATGAGGCTGGGCGTGAACACCGACCATGCATAAATCGCCCCCAGGGAGAGCTGGATGAGGACGGCGCCCAGTATGACGAATCCTCGACGATGGCTGCGTTCGGACATTCCTACGGACCTCCTTGGGTTCACACCCTCAGTATATCCGTAGTTTCCGACTTAGGAATTATTGTACTAACCGAAACCTCCGCGAACTACTCCGTCGTAAGGGTCGTCTCCGGTTGATACGTGCTCCATGCGAACCAGAAGGTGTCGAGGTGTGGAATCTGGACGAGCCGCTCACCGGTCAGCTCACCCTCCACTGCCTCCCCGTTCAATAGCCAGATCGTCCCGGTCTCTTCGTCCACGAAGTCAGAGCCGTCATGGGTGAACGTGAGGTCGCGGCCTCCGCCCCTTGGAATGAATACAGCGGATGAGCCAACGTCGCGTCCACCGGACAGCTGGCCGGCATCCAATGCAGAAGCCTGACCGGTTGTCCAGAAGACAACGAGTTCCGTATCACCGACCTCGATATGGGTCGCTTGACCCGCTCCCCCGCTCACTGCTTCGAACGTGAAGGCTGCCGAAGATCCTTCATGTTCGACACCGACAACTCGCTGCATCGCTGCGGCGCGGTCGTCCAGGACTCCCCGGAACAGGAACGGCGTGTTCTCAGGATCGTCATAACCGGTGTACGGATTCCGTCCATAATCCCTGTCGAAGCCCGTCTGGGTCCAGTCCAGGACCTGGCCCGTCGGATACGTGGACCGGAAGTGGCTCCATGCCATGAGGGGTGACGGATGTTCGACGAGCTCCGCACCTGTAAGAACGCCGATCACCGCCTGACCGTTGTAGTGCGTCCACAGGGTCTCGGTGGCCCTGTCGTACATAACAAGCGCCGACGCGAAGAGCCGCCCTGAGGTCCCGAACGTGGTCTCGACACCGTCGATCGTCCGTTCATAGGTCGCTGCGGAGTTGCACAGCGGACAGTAGGTGACCGAGACGGGAACACCACCAACAGTGTCGTTCACGATCTCGTGCCACACCATCGCCCTGATCGGGTAGGCCCTGGCATCGCCATGTATCTCCAGAGCGACGACGGGTTCGTTCTCGGGCAGGAGCTCCAGGTTGTCGGCAACGTCCAGGAACACAGGATCGTCCACAGGCGGAATTCCATCAGGCGGTGGTCCTCCCGAGATCACCTCGTTCGGATCGATGAGCGGTTCGGGGAACTCTTCAGCGAACATGGTTTGGAGCGCGCTCGGACCCTCGGGGAGAGCTCCAACTGCCGGTTGCTCCGACACTCCCTGTGCTGTGGTCGTCGTCTCGGCGGGTGGCGATGGCTCCCGTACTGATGTCGACCCACCGCAGGCAGCAAGCAGCACAGCGCCCGCAGCAATCATCACCATGAGTCGTGTAGCCATCATCCTCCCTCAGCCGGGACAACGTCCTGTGACGGATCGGTGTTCCACACTGTCGGAACACCGACACTTCCGACGCCCACTAACGAGCATCTGCGTTGGGACGATATGACTACAACAACGCATGAACGCGTCCCTGATCTCTCCGTTCTCGTCTGGACCGGTGGCATCGCCGCCGTATGGATCATCACTGCCTTCCTCAGATCAGACACGACGCTGCACCTCGGCCCACTCCTCCTGCCCCTTGTGCCTGCCATCCTCGGAAGGGACACCGAGCATCCGATTCGCCTCACCCTCCTCGGTATCGGTGCGGGCATCGCCGCGATCATCATGTTGCTCGTCACAGGGAACCTGGATGGTCCGGCCCTTGAGTTCTTCCCCGACGCACTCACCGAAAGCATCGTGCTCCTGGCGGTCGGTGGAGCGATCGGTCTTGTCGTGGCGGCTTCAGCCAGACAACGTACTCGCTAATCGATCGGCGTCGACGACGGTGATCCTGCGGTACCCCGTCTCGATGGCCCCCGCCTTGCGCAGCGCACCAAGCGCCTCATTGACAGACTGCCGGCTCGCGCCAAGGAGTTCTGCCATTGCGGCCTGGGACAACAGGACATCGCCGTACGGATCTGCCTCGTCGTCAAGCAATCCGGCGACCTGCTCGAGCACAGTCCTATTCATCAGGCGGATGATCCGACGCTGCGTTGATTCGAGCTGACTCAGTCCGTTGACAAGCCAGCGCATCGCGAGCACGGGGCGGGCCAGTAGCAGGGGGATCAGTCGATCCCGCTCCAACCGCAGGACCTTGGTGGCTGATATGGCGCGGGCAGAGGACAGATAGGGTCGTTCCTGGAACATGGCAATGTCTCCGACAACCGAGCCGGGGCCGATGCGCGAGACTACGGATCGATCGTCTCCGCTCGTCCTATAGAGCTCAACGTCACCCTCCTCGATGATGAAGCATGCGTCCGCAAGATCACCCTCACGGAACAGATGGGTCCCCTTGTACTTGTTGAGAATCGCGCCAGCGTCAGCCAGAGCAACGGCGTCCTCGGGGCGCATCGGCAGATAGTCGGTCCGTCCGAGGCTCTTCGCGAGCCATGCCGCGTGTTGATCAAGTGTCACAACCATGACAAGGCAACGCACTAGCGACCGGTCTGCTTCCCGGTGATTCGTCGCCCACCCGACATTTCTTGGATGCGTCCCAGGGTTACGACGTTCTTCAAGTATGGAGATCAACGGCGTATTCGAAGGCGGCGGCGTCCGCGGCATCGCACTCGCGGGTGCGGCGGCGGCGACACTTGACCATG
>JAUVQC010000051.1 GCA_030598305.1 Actinomycetes bacterium | reverse complement strand
TGCCTGCATCAGCCTGAGCTACGACATCGGCACCTGCTGCAGCCACAGCAGCAGCGACCGCATCGAGGTCGCCACCCGTAATTGCAGCATCAAGTTCTGCGATCGCTGCCTCAAGTGCATCGAGATCCAACTCGCCTGCCGCAGAAGCCTTGAGCTTTGCGGTAGCGTCCCCAACTGCAGCAGCAGCAGCCGTGAACTCCTCAATAGTGGTCGCACCATCAAGATCAGCAATCGCCGCCACTAGCACATCCAAGTCAGCTTTCGCCTCAGCATTTAACTCTGCACTAGCCGCATTTGCGGAAAGTGCAACCACCATTACAACCATGAGCATCAAGATGATGCGGCGCATAGGATTCCCTTCTCTCGCCCAATTCAACGACAGACGTTGAGCCGGGGGTAGTGCCATCAGACACGATGGGTTAGTCGATGGACATGCATGCCACTCACTACCAGCGATAGGTGCCATTGTGCGGTCGAGTGTGCGAGATGCCGTCCGAAGCCTGATAGGGTCTTCGAGCAATGGGCTGCATCTTCACAATTCTGTTGTTCGTCAGTACACGGGGAGCGATCGTCTTCTGGTGGCTTGTCAACCCCGAACGCTGGCAATCTGCATTTGAGAGTGGCTGGGTTCCCGTTCTCGGTTTCTTCTTCCTGCCAGCAACGACTCTCGTGTACGTGATGGTTGCCCCAACAGGCAACGTGTCGAGTTACGACTTGATATGGATCGGTTTGGCGTTCCTGGGCGACATGGCCAGCCACCTCCACCATTTCCAAAATTGGCAACGGAAGAGGGCTTTGGCAGCCTGATCGACGATCCCATCCGGGATTACTGCAAATACTCGAACGACCACACCGGTTCCATTGGACGTGACGCCGGCGGGTCTGTGTCTATTGTGTGACGTGTGTCTAACTGCGAGGAGGACTACATGTCAGAAGGCGCAATCAAGGCCAGCGGGTGGGTGCTATATGCAACCGTCATGTTTGTCATCATTGGCGTACTCGATGTCATCTACGGATTGACAATGATCATCAACGACGAGTGGATCGTATTCACTGCAGATACTGTCTGGTATCTCGATATCAGTGCTTGGGGTTGGATCACGCTTCTTATGGGTGTGTTAGCCCTTGCAGTAGCCGCTGGTATATATGCGGGTCAGACCTGGGCCAAGGTCTTGGGAATCATCGCTGCAGTCTTGGCTGCGGTCAATGCGTTTATCGTCATGCCGTACTACACGGTGTGGGGAATCACCGTTCTGGCCATGTCGATGCTGGTCATCTGGGCGCTGACGGTCCATGGAGACGAAGTAGCGGCGTAGAAACCTACGCCTCGCTAGCAGGCACGATGCCGCCTCGGGTACACCCAGGGCGGCATCGTCCATTCCGCCAACTCCGTGCACACAACCGGCGTTATGGGACGACGGTCCACATGCGCACCCCAGAGCTTCATCCTTTCCCCACATCGGAAGGCTCCACGTGGGTGCGTATGTGTTTGGTGGCGCAGGCGTGACCAGTCGATGACAAACCCACAGGTGGCTCTGTTCGGAGCTCTCAGCAGCTGTCAGCCCGGTAGCAGCTGGAGTCCTCCCTGTATACGTTTCAGACGTTGAATCTGAAGTGCATGACGTCGCCTTCGGCGGCAATGTAGTCCTTGCCCTCGATGCGCCACTTCCCTGCGTCCTTGGCGCCTGCCTCGCCTCCGAACTCGACGTAGTCGTCATAGGCGACGACCTCGGCCTTGATGAAGCCCTTCTCGAAGTCGGTGTGGATGACGCCTGCGGATTGTGGGGCCGTTGCACCCTTCGTCACGGTCCACGCCCTCACCTCCTTCTCGCTTGCTGTGAAGTACGTGAGAAGACCAAGCAGGTCGTACGTCGCGTGCACGACCTTGTTCAAGCCTGGCTCATCGAGCCCGTATTCGGCAAGCATGTCGTCGCGATCGTCTGGTTCGAGGCCGGCAAGTTCGGCTTCGAGAGCCCCGGAGATGACAACGACTTCTGATCCCTCTGTATCGGCGAGTCGGCGGACGGCTTCGACCATCGGATTGTCTGCCAGACCGTCCTCAGCGACATTGGCAATGTACATCATGGGCTTGGAGGTCAACAGGAAGAGGTTCCGGACGATCTGACCTTCGGCGTCGTTGAAGGTGAGTTGACGGACGGGTTGGCCCTCCGAGAGCTGGTCGTTGAGACGATTGAGTACGTCGACTGCGGCTTCGGCATCTTTGTCGCCGGAACGGGCCTTGCGTTCCTGCTTGTCCAATGACTTGGCGACTGTGTCGAGATCAGCCAGGGCAAGTTCCGTGTCAATGGTCCCAATGTCCCCAACAGGGTCAACTCTGCCATCGACATGTACGACGTTTTCGTCTTCAAAGCAACGTATGACGTGGGCGATCGCGTCAGTTTCACGGATATGGCTGAGGAACTGGTTTCCGAGGCCTTCGCCCTCAGACGCACCATTCACGAGACCTGCGATGTCGACGAACTCGACGACGGTTGGGATCACCTTTTCGGGAGAGACGATCGCTGCGAGGGTATCGAGCCGTGGATCGGGCACCATGGCGATGCCGCCGTTCGGGTCGATCGTCGTGAACGGGTAGTTCTCCGCGGCGATCTCACCTCCGGTGAGCGCGTTGAACAGCGTCGATTTTCCCACGTTGGGCAGCCCAACGATGCCGCACTTGATTCCCATGTTGAAAGACTCCGATGCAATGAACCGACCGATGCAGTGGCCGGTGCGAATCGAGACCGGATGATACGACCGGTTCTGCACAAGCACCCAAGAGGGCGTGGGACATGGGACGCGATACCGTACCGGCGATGATCTTGCGTATCTCCATCCTCCTGTCTCTTGTCGCAGTTGTCGCCACTTCGTGCGCTTCATCCGAGGGAGACGCCGCTGAAACGGTGTTCGACACCATCGTGTCGCGGCCACTCCCGGCCGCTGACTTGGGGCAGTCGGTCGGGTCCGTCTCGCTGCCGGACGTCTCGAACGAGTCTGCCACGTTCGTCTTCAGGGCAGATCCCGATCAGGTGCTCATCGTGTACTTCGGATTCACATCGTGCCCAGACATCTGCCCAACGACCCTCGCCGATCTGAAGTCAGCTCTCACGATGCTCGAGGGAGGCGCATCATCCGTTGATGTGGCGATGATCACGGTGGACCCTGGACGCGACACAGCTGAGGCGCTGGTTGACTACGTCCAGTGGTTCGTCCCTGGGGCGCATGCGCTCCGTACGGAGGATCAGTCCGAGCTCACTGCAGCCGGAGAGGCCTTCGGAGCAAGCTTCTCCGTCGTCGCGAAACCTGACGGCGGGGTCGAGGTGCTGCATACTGCATATCTGTACGCGGTCGACGACAATGGCAGAGTCGTCGTGACGTGGCCATTCGGTGCTGAACCGGAGAGGATCGCAGCAGATCTGGAGGCGGTGCTGGCTGGATAGCCACCCGTTCGACACACCGGCCCCGGGTGCAATAGGGTGCGACATCATCTGGAGGCGATCGTGAGCGTCAGCATCGAGACGAATGGACCGGTCGCGACGGTAATTCTCGATCGCCCTGGGACCGCCAATGCCGTCGATGGACCAACGGCGCGCGATCTCCATGACGCGTTCGCCGGGCTCGATGCCGATGATGGTGTGTTGTCGTGCGTGCTGTGGGGGAGGGGCGGCACGTTCTGTGGTGGTGCGGACCTTAAGGCCTTCGGGACGGACCGCATGAATCGATTGGAGTCTGTCGGGGCTGCACCGATGGGTCCCACGCGGCTCTCGATGTCCAAGCCTGTCATCGCCGCGATCGAGGGATACGCTGTTGCCGGTGGGCTCGAACTGGCCTTGTGGTGTGACTTACGGGTTGCAGCGTCAAGTGCCGCATTTGGCGTGTTCTGTCGGCGGTGGGGCGTCCCTCTCATCGACGGCGGCACTGTGCGTCTCCCGCGGATCGTCGGTGAAGGCCATGCGATGGACATGATCCTGACCGGCCGAGAGGTTTCTGCACATGAGGCACAGACGATGGGTCTGGTGAACCGTGTCGTTGCCGATGGGCAGGCGCGGTCCACTGCTGAGGCCCTGGCTGCTGAAATCGCACGATTGCCCCAGACGTGTCTGCGGAGCGACCGGAGGTCGCTGATCGAGAACGCCGGGGTGTCGATCGAGAGTGCCATGCACCGTGAATTCGAGCTCGGGATGGGGACAATCACCTCTGGGGAGGCCGCTGAGGGAGCAGCCAGGTTCGTACAAGGCGAGGGTAGACACGGGCGGTAGCCCGCGAAAACCGCGAGCTAGTGCGCGATTCGAAGTCGTGAGGCGCGAATACTTGGTGTGTGTCGCGAATCGGACCGGTGACTCGCGAAAGATGTCGGCACAGCCCCCTTGCATCGAAGCCGTTGGTCGAGTTCGCTCATGGTGGGGGGATGGATACCACGTGGGAGCGATATGGACCCGTTCAGCCACCCTGATCTCGAGCGACTGGGCCGTACCCTGCGCGTACGGCTCGATGAGACACTCGACGCGGAACAATCAGCTGCACGATCCGCGGCATTGCGGCGCAGGACACTGCGAGACCGCCTGATCGAATCGGAGGATCGCGGTGAGGTCGTTGTGCTTGGCGCATCTGACGGACAGGTGTACAACGGCATCGTTTCAGCGGTCGGCGTCGACCACGTCGTGTTGAGGGAATCGGGACGAGAATTCTTCGTTGCGCTCCCACACATCGTTTCCATGGAAGCCCGCTGATGGCGATCGGCGTCCGCGTTGGCGACTTCGCCCTGCCATCGGTCGATCGGCGCACGATCATCGGTGGCGTGCTGGCCGCCATAGCGGCCCTCGGAGTACTTCAGCTGACAAAGCCACCCGAGATGACACCCGTACTCGTAGCCGGATCGGAACTTCAGGCAGGACAACCATTGGGTGAGTTGGACATTGCCGTGCGCTACGTCGAGTCTCCTGAGGGACTTGTCATCGGGGACACCGTTGGTGATCTCGAGGAGTGGTCGCTGCGGGTGCCATTGGCAGAGGGTGAGCCACTCGTGGCATCGCTCATGCAGCCGCCTGAACTGGTGGCGACTCCGAACGTGATCGCTCTGACACTTCGGGCAGAGAACGCGGTTCTCGGGCGGATCGTGTCCGGTGACAAGGTTGACGTGTACGTGACGAGTAGTGCCGCCTTCGACTCTGAGCCGACAACCGAACTGCTCGCCTCGGATGTGTACGTCGTCGAATCGGTCACTTCTGACTCCTCTGTTGACCGCGGCCGCGTGAACGTTCTCCTTGCCGTCGATGACGAACTCGCTGCTCGGCTTGCGGCGGCATCTCACAGCGGTGAGATCGATCTCGTTCGGGTTGCTCCATGACCATCCGCGTCGCCACCGTTCTGTCTGCCCGCGAGTGGGAACCGGGACTCGTGGCGTATGCGAAGGAGACGGCGGCGGTCCGTGTTGTGCTTCGTGCGTATAGGCCAGCAGATATCGAGTCGCACGCAAGCGACATCGATGTCGTTGTTGCCGGCGGCGAGGCCTCCTGGGTCACATCGCGGCAGATCGCTACCTGGCGGCGTCTCGGGTTTGGTGTCGTCGGCGTGCACCCGGAGGGTGATCGACCCGCTGAGCAGATACTCGTCGTGGGTGGGGCCGACGAGGTTGTCCCTGAAACCATTGACATCGCGGCACTCGTCCAGGCGATACGTTTCGTTGCCCCATCAGCCGAACGGATGCCTGTCGCGAAGCGCGGTCGGACTGCTGCAGTGATGGGCGCACGCGGCGCGCCTGGCTGCACCGAGGTAGCCCTTGCGTACGCGTCCATCCTCACCGGGTCGGCTTCGACGGTTTTGATCGACGCCGACATTTCGGCTCCTGCACTCGCTGTGCGGCTTGGCCTCCCGCCCCGACCCGATATCACCGACGCTGCTGACGGCGTCAGGGCGGATGGCCTCATAGCTCCCGAGTGCATCCAGCGGGTCGGGAATCTATCGGTCATCACCGGGTCCCATAGGCCGGGTGAGGGCGTGCTTCGCGAAACCATGATCAGCGGAGTCATCGATGCGGCTACCGCTCAATTCGATCATGTTGTTCTCGACGTCGGAGCAGCCGCCTCCGGCAACAGCCTTGTCGAGGCGTCGGATTCGGTGCTGTTCGTCGTGGATGCATCTGCCATTGGAGTGGTACGAGCAGCCCAGATCACTTCTCGGTGGATGGGGCCACAACCGATCCTCGTTCTCAATCGAGTCGACATGCGCGACCGTGCCCAGGTCATCGATGCTGTCAGGATGTGGACCGGGCTGGAGCCCGGAGCGGTGGTACCTGAACGGCGGCAGGTGAGACGAATGACGGCGGCGGCCCGGATGCCGGATCGTCGCTTTACCAATGCGCTGAGCGCTGTAGGGGGGACGTCGTGACGGTGGCCGGCGATTCGGTCCGCTATGGCTATCTCGCCGAGCTGCTCGACGATCCGATGATCGAGGAGATCATCGTGATCGGAGGCGAGCGCACCTTCATCGTCCGCAATGGAGTCAAGGAGCTGGTGAATGCCGTCGTCGATCAGAACGCCGTCCGTCGCATTGCCGATCAGCTGCTCGCTGGCACGGGACGCCGCGTCGACCAGGCGAACCCGATTGTCTCAGCTCAGCTTCCCTCGGGTAGCCGGGTGCATATCACAGGACCTCCGGTCACGCATCCTGATCGAATGAACATTCAGATCCGGAAGTTCGTCGTCACGGCCTCTGACCTGGAGGATCTCGTCGCTCGCTCTGCCCTGACTGCTGAAGCAGCAGCCTTCCTTCGCCGGTGCATAGAGGAGGAGGAGACGATTCTTGTCGCGGGAGCGCCGGGTGCAGGCAAGACAACGCTCGTCAACTGTCTCCTGCGGGAGGTGCAGCCGGATCGGCGTGTCGTCACCTGTGAGGAGGTGTTCGAGATAGACGTCGATCTGCCTGACCTGACACAGATGCAGACCCGTGAGTCCGGACTTGATGGTGGGGCTGCAATCACCCTTCGGGATTTGGTCCGTGAGGCTCTGAGACAGCGGCCGGATCGTATCGTTGTTGGTGAGGTGCGGGGCCCTGAGGCTCTTGACATGCTGATGGCCCTGAATGCAGGGTGTTCCGGAATCGCGACGATCCATGCCAATTCGGGTCGTGATGCGCTCGAGAAGCTCGTGTCCTACGGTGTTCTCGCGGGGGATAACATCTCCATTCCGTTTCTCAGACGAACCGTTGCCGCTGTCGTTGACATCGTCGTCTTCCTCAAGCGAGATGGTGAGGGACGTCATGTCGAGGAGATCCTTCGCGTTCCCGAACAGCTCGACCCGGAGATCTTCACGGTCGCCCCGGTATTTGAACGCTCAGGGGCGTCGCTCCTCCCCGTGGGAAGCGCGAGATGAGGGGTCTGATTGCACTTGCGGCGGCGGCATCCGTATGGGTCGCGGTCGTAGGCATTCCGCCTGCCCGCCACATCAGGGTGCCTCGGATTCGCCTCCGAATCGTCGCGATGGCTATCGGAGCTGGCGTCGTCGGCACCGTTGTCGCCTTCGGACTACTCGGCACCGCGGCACCTGCCGTGGCGATTGGCGTGCTGTGTGCCGCAGTCCCTGCACGTATCGAGCAGTCGCGGATGGAGCGTGCCCGCACAGAACAGACCGACCACTGGCCAGATCTCATCGCCTACATTCGCTCCTCGGTTGCCGCAGGTGCGACGCTTCCCGATGCCTTCGTCGATGCATGCGACAGGGCAGGTGGCGAATTCGAGGGGTTCAGTACGGTCGTTCGACACGAGATTACCTATGGCAGTGGCTTTGAACCGGCCCTCCTGAGGATCCGTCGAACACTCGACGATCCGGTCGCTGACCGTGTACTCGCCACCGTCGCGATCGCACAACGCACCGGAGGCCGACGGGTGGGAGACGTGCTCGGCTCTCTCGGTGGATCCGTTGCCGACGAGATACGACTGCGGAAGGCACACGATGCAGCTCTCACCGAGCAGCGTTGGACCGCAACGGTGGCTCTTGTCGCCCCGTGGGTTCTCCTCTCGCTATCGATCGCGACCAATCCTCAGGCCGCCGAGGCGTTCGGTACAACTGAGGGCATGGTGGTGGTTTTTGGCGGGCTC
>JAUVQC010000078.1 GCA_030598305.1 Actinomycetes bacterium | reverse complement strand
GCCAGGAGTTCGTCGTGTGTTCCCTGGGCAACGACCGTCCCACGATCGATGAATATGACCTCGTCCGCAAGGGCGATGGATGCCTTCCGATATGCCACGATCACAACCGTTGACGGGAGCTCTGAACGCCGAAGACCCTTCAGAATGCGCGTCTCGACGGACGGGTCAACCGCGGAAGTCGCGTCGTCGAGGATCAGGACCCTCGGCCGTCTCACTAGTGCTCGTGCAAGCGCGATGCGTTGTCGCTGCCCCCCAGAAAGCGACATGCCGCGCTCACCTATACGTGTGTCGAATCCGTACTCAAGTTCATCGACGAAATTCTGGGCACCCGCGAGGGTTGCGGCCGTCCTGACATCGCTGCGGCTGATCGGCGCACCCAGTGTGATGTTGCCTTCGACCGTGTCGTCAAAGAGGAAGGACTCCTGGGCCACGAACGCCACCTCACCGGCGAGCTGGGAACGTGCGAAGTCTCTCACATCTCTCCCGTCCACGGTGATGTGCCCAGTAACAGGATCCCAGAGCCTTGCGAGAAGGAGGGCGAGAGTGGATTTCCCCGACCCGGTCGGGCCAACGATCGCGATGGTGCGACCACCGCCGATGTCCATCTCGACGTTCGTGAGAACCAGGTCGTCGGTTCCGTAGCCGAAGGAGACATCGTCGCTGGCGATTGCACCGCCACTGACCTCGTCACTCGCAACAGCAGCACCGTGGTCGACAACAGCATCGGCGTCGAGGATGGCCTGTACACGCTTCCACGCCGCCATCGAGTGCGCCATCTCCCAGATGACGAAGCCAAGGAGCGACACGGGCATCGTCAGGAGTGAGAGCAGGTAAGCAACCGTCACCAGGTCGCCAGCGGACACGCCACCGGCCGCCAACCTGAACGCGCCGACGACGAGAATCGCGAGCGTGATCATCGTTGGGAGCGATTCGACCACTGAGCGATATCCTACCCACGTGGAATTGACGGAGATAAGCTCATCTCGAAGATCGTCCGAGGCCTCTTTGAAGCGGGCGGTCTCCTCCCTACGTCGCCCAAGCGCCTTGATCGTCAAAGCACCATCGATGGACTCGTGAGCGATGCCCGACACCCGACCTCGTTGCTCCTGGACATCGACAAATGGCTGATACGTCCTGAACGCGCCATGTATGTCGATAACGAGCATCGCCACGAGGCCGAGAAGGACGACGCCGCCAAGGAAGATGTCGGCAGCCGCCACCAGGAAGACGGTACCGATGAGCAGGAAGAACGAGCCTGTCGCATAGGGAAAGGGGGCGAGTACGAACGTTCCCTGGTTCGTATCGACCTCACTCACGGAGAGAAGATCACCCGTCGACCTCCTGTCGTGCCACGCGAGGTCGAGACGCATCTGGTGTTCGATGAGCCGTTTCCGCGCATCCGCCCTTGTCCCGTATTGGAGCCATCCAGCGGCAGATCTGCGTAACGTGATACCGATCGACTTCCACACGGCAACGCCTGTGACCATCGCGATCGCCGGCCAGAGACGACCTGCTGTTGACTTGCCCTCCTCGAGGACAGGGATGATCAGCGAGTCGGTGATCCGACCGGCAACGACTGCCGATGCAACGATCGCAGAAACGAACAAGAGGGCACCGAACACCGCGAGTGAGAACGACCATGGCCTCCGCTTGACGAACCCGAACGTGAGTTTCAGCCCACCGCCGAGAACCTCGGTGAGCGGCGGTGGGCCAGTCTGTGTGTCTGATGCTGTCTCGGTCATCATGCAATGGTATGACGACGACGAACGGGTATATCTACTCCGGCGCTACGGTGCCGTCATGCCCAAGAAGCCCATGCTCACAACGATTCTCGCGATCCTGATCGTTGCCAGTGCTTGCAGTACCGATGCGAGTGATCAGCAGGTCGCGTCGATCGATACCGAAGTGACGCAGGCTCCCGACACCGCCACCGGACTCGTACCCGGCGAAGACTCCGTGCTCGCGTTCACCTCGTGTCTACGGGATGAAGGTCTCGATGTTGACGACCCGGCTGTCGATGGTGAGGGCAACCTCGTCGCCCCCACGCCCCACGCGGTTGCGGCGAGGACGCTTGATATGGCAGCAGTTCATTCAGCATTCGACGTGTGCCGAGGACTCCTCGACGGTCTGGCATTCGGCCTCAGCACCGAGGAGTTGTCCGAGCGCGAAGACGAACTCCTGGAGTTCGCTGTGTGCATGCGTGAGAACGGGTACGACATGCCGGATCCCGACTTCTCTGACGGTGGCCACGATGGGGAGGGGCCATTCGGAGATTCGGTGGACGCTACCGATCCCGCGTTTCGGACTGCAGCGAAGTCGTGTGAGGGCATCGTCGGCGCTGGGAGCTAGTGGTGTTCACCTTTGGGAGTGACGCGCCACGTCGCGATTGCCGTGATGAGCATCACAACGCCGAGCAGTGACAGGGCGACAGTCATGAACTCGTCACCGGGTGGCGTGCTCGAGACATGCTCAGCGGCTTCAGAGGCGAGGATCAATGAATGCATGGGGGCATTGTAATGACGCCCCGAAGTCAGGAGTTGCGAAGCGTTCTCAAGGAACGAAGAGGGCCCTCGGCACTCTTCGTTCCCGAAGTCAGTGCCGCGGCGATTCGATCAGGGAGTGACGATCACTCGGGTGCCGAGAGTTGACCAATCGAACACCGCCTCAGCGTCATCCCATAGTTGACGGACGCATCCGCCGGAGCCGTGTGTTCCCAGCTTTGCGGGAACCTGGAGCGGCTTCTTGTCCGGCCAGACCGGGATCGAATGGAAACCGTAAGGCCACTCCCCCCGTGCGAAGCGCACCATGAACTCCATCGTGATGCCGTCATAGGGTGCCCACGCGTACCGCGACATGCTGTAGATCCGATACCGGCCAACTGCAGGGATCCCTCTTCTGCCGGTGACCTGGTGTGTCTTGTGGAGCTCACCGGTCGCGTTGATCAACCACACCCGCTGCCCACCGTTCGTATATACGATCCTCCTCCCGGACCCCACATCTGGATACGGAAGGATCGGTTTGACGGGTGATGCGGTCCCCGTGTGGCGAACGTACTCCGCAGATTCCGTGAACCGCACGACCGTCTGGCCACGGTGTTCACTCCCTACCGTAAGTGCTGTCGTGAGCATGGCGACCGTCCCAGCATTCGGCTCACGTCCGAGGACGTCTTCGAACAAGAGATGGACGAGCCCGGCATCCGAGACGACTCCGTAGCGAGCAACGAATTCCTGTGAATGCGTGAATGCCTCCGCAATCGTGACCAGCGGCAGTCCGTTGCGATATCGCCCAACCCAGTACTCAACCTCGAACGCGTCCGGGTGACGGTTGAACAGGCCACAATAGAGTCTCACAACAGAGTCTGATACCTCCGTATCCCAGCGCTCCGGTCCGGTGAAGGCGAAAGCTCTGATGGCAGGTATGGAGAGGTCGACACCCGCGGTCAGCGAGTCCGCCGACACGAATCCGGCTGCATCCCACAGCCCTGCTTCGTCGGGGAACCGGATCAACTCGAGAGGATTGGCTGCGGCGTCCGGATCGTCGGTGTTGAAGGCAGCATCCTCGACAAGAGGGGCACCCGGCGTCAGGATCGCGCGCACCCCGCTTGCAGCGACCTGATCGGTCACGCAGGTTCCCCTGGCCGGTCCCGTCGACTCTGAATCGGATGCGGCGAAGGCAGGGACGGCAAAACTGGCCGCCGCTATTGAGGCGGTGGCGGCCAGAACGAGCAGTCGAGGGATCAAGCGCATCCGCACAGGGTACACCGATTTCACTCTCGCACCCGCCTCTCGTCTCGTCGAGATCCGGAACCGCATAGAGTGGATTCCAGCACATGGAGATCGCCGGCAAGGGTACGAGGAGGCAGCATGGGACTCGCACATGGAACGATCGGCTGGGCCGATGTAGCAGTACCGGACATGACCGCCGGGGCAGCGTTCTACGAGAGATTGTTCGGATGGGACACTCGGGTCGGTGAATCGGAGTCGTTCCCCTACGCGATGTTCACAAAGGACGACAAGGTCGTCGCTGGCATGGGTGGCCTCGCTGCCGAGCAGATCGAGGCCGGTCAACCACCTGTGTGGTCATCGTACGTAATCGTCGACGACGCCGACGCAACGTTCGCAAAGGCGGTCGAACTTGGTGCCACGCCGATCATGGAACCGATGGATGTACTCGATGCAGGGCGCATGTTCTTCGTCATCGACCCGGTCGGTGCAGCCATCGGCTTCTGGCAGTCCGGAGCGCACGATGGCGCGGAAGTGTTCAATGAACCGAACACGATGTCGTGGAACGAGATCGCTTCGCGGGATCTCGATGCGGCGGTATCGTTCTACTCCGACCTACTCGGATGGGACGCCGAGATCATGAACTTCGACGGTTTCCCCTATACGATGCTCAAGGTCCGCGACCGCGCCAACGGCGGTGCCTACGACATGACAGGGATGGTGCCCGATGAGGTGCCCGCCCACTGGCTGACGTGGTTCATCGTCGAGGACTGCGCCGCCGCGGCAGCAACAGTGACCGAACTCGGAGGCACCGTCCAAAGACCGCCCGAGAAGAGCGGTGTTGGTATCTCTGCCGTCGTGAGTGACCCGTTCGGTGCGACCTTCGGGATCATCGAGTCCGAACAGGTCGACGGCCAACCGCCCCGGTGATTCCGCATGCGAGCTGAGAAAACATCGGAATGGATGCGCCCGGTTCACTGTTGGTTTCCACAATCGAACCCTGTCGGACCATGATCCTTCAACATCCATCGGATACACGGCGACGTCTTGCTGCGGGCCTTGAAGGCGTGCGTACGCGTACGTTCACGATGACCGGCCCCCTGAGCGACAACGACGTCCACGACCAATTCGATCCACTCATGAGTCCCCTCGTGTGGGACATGGGTCACATCGCGAACTTCGAGGAATACTGGCTCCTGCGGGAACTGGATGGACGTGATGCCCACGATGCCGTCCGCGACGCCATGTACAACCCGTTCGACAACCCGAGATGGGTGCGAGGGGACCTCCCACTGCTTGACCGTGCCGAGGCGTCGGAATACCTGCGCGAGGTCAGACACGAGGTGGAGGTCGTGCTCAACCGTACGGACCTCGTCGAGGGTCCAAAACTCGCAGTGGGTGGTTACGTGTTCGAGATGACAATCCAACACGAAGCTCAGCATCAGGAAACCATCATTCAGGCGCTGAACCTCAGGGACGATCTGTCCGTCTTCGAACTTGCCGCCGCCAGGTACCTTCCGAAACGTCGATCGGTCGATGACACCGAACGGAGGAGAATCGAGGGCGGGTCGTTCGGGATGGGTACGAATGACCGTGTCTCGGCATATGACAATGAGCGACCGGCTCACTCAGTGCATGTTGATACCTTCGACATCGATAGGTTCCCTGTGACGAACCGGCGGTATGGCGCGTTCATCGAAGCTGGCGGATACGATCGTGATGAGTTCTGGAGCAGGGAGGGCTGGGGGTGGCGTACGAGCGTTGACCACGAGGCGCCACAGGGCTGGCATCGCGACGGAGACGGTGGGTGGACGCAACTCACCTTGGGAACAATCCGCAACCTCGACCCATCCGAGCCAGTGATCCACATCAGTTTCTGGGAGGCAGAGGCCTTCGCGACGTTCGAGGGGGGCAGGTTGCCAACGGAGATCGAATGGGAGAAGGCTGCATCAGGGAACCCGAACACGGACCACCCGCGGAAATACCCGTGGGGAGACACACCGCCCACCCTCGAGCACGCGAACATCGGTCAGTCCGGATGGGGCCCTGCACCCGTCGGAAGTTATCCACAGGGCGCTTCGGCCTTCGGCGTCGAACAGCTCCTCGGAGACGTCTACGAGTGGACCTCATCACCCTTCGACCCATATCCGGGGTACTCGACATTCCCATATCCCGAGTATTCCGAGGTGTTCTTCGACGACGAGAACTACAGGGTCCTGCGTGGGGCGTCGTGGGCAACGGCCGCGTCGGTGACACGCAACACCTTCCGCAACTGGGACTACAGGCAGAGACGCCAGATCCTCGCCGGTGTGCGACTGGCATGGAACGTGACATGACGATGGACGCTTCACGCTTCTCGCTCAACAGGATCGGGCACCCACACGACTTCAGGGAGCAGATGATCAAGGACGTACGCAACGGCCTCACCGGCGAACACAAGAGCATCCCTTCCATCTACTTCTATGACGACCACGGATCCGCCCTCTTCGAAGAGATCACCCAGCTCCCCGAGTACTACCTCACGAGGACCGAGACCGAGATCCTCGAGTCATACGCTGACGACATCATCGCCGCAGTCCACCCCGACGAGCTCGTGGAGATCGGGGCCGGCTACGCCCGCAAGACACGTCTGCTGCTCTCAGCCATCCACGAGCGTGAGGCGGGGAACGTCTATGTGGCGATCGACGTATCCGAGGCAGCCCTCAGACACGCCGGTGAAAACCTCACCGCTGCGT
>JAUVQC010000046.1 GCA_030598305.1 Actinomycetes bacterium | reverse complement strand
TCGCCGCGCGCTCGTCGATCTTCACACGATCGAGCAATGGCTCGAGTATTCGGAAGTGAGCGACAGCCTCTGCGGTGCTTTGGATTGCCATCGCCGTTCTGGCGGCTCTCGGGGCGAAAGCAACGATTGCGTCGACGTCGTTTGCTCCCCGGGCATGATGCACGAGTCTCGCTGGATTCGCTGATTCGCCCAAAGCCTTCAGTACCTGGTGGTTGAGATCGTGTCGCTCGGTCGTGCTGAGGGAGCGCTCGATTGCCTGCCTCTGGAGATCATGAGGGAACGAGAGGGCGTCGCTGTCGATACGCATTAGCCCCTGGCGCACAGCCTCAGCGAGTTGTTCGGCTGTTGGGTAGCTGATCTTGTCGACGAGATCCCTCTCAATTTCACCCGGAGCCACGGATACGAGGTCCAGGATGCGCCGTGCCTCTGGAGAGAGTTTCGCGGCTCTCGCGAGCACAGATTCTCGGACAGAGATGGGTACGCCATCGGTACCGGATGCCACAACCTCGGTGACGAACAGCGGATTTCCGCCCGTCAGAGCCAGTACTTCGTCAACGTCGAAGGATTCTTGCTGCACCATCAACCTCACAGCTCCCGCTGTCAGCCGCGTCAGCGGCATTCGAACGATGTTCTGGGTCGGGAGTTCACCGATGACCAGCCGCAGAGGGTGATCCGCGTCAACCTCTGCATCCCTGAATGTGAGAACCAGCAATGCGTTGGTTCGTGCGATGCGTCTTCCCAGAAACTTGATCAGGTCGAGGGTCGCCTCATCTGCCCACTGCGTGTCCTCAAGAACCATGACTGTTGGGCGAAGAGATCGCGACAACAGGTCGAGGACCGATTCCATGACCGCTCTGCGGTCACCGTCTGTCAGAGGCTGGGCGAGGGAGGTCTCGTCCCTGGCAATATCCCAGATCGGGCCGAGCGGTTGGGGTGTGAGGAGGTCGTCACATGCTCCCATGAGGGTGTGGGCCCGACCGCTCATGTCTGTGAGGAATCGGTTGATGAGTGTGCTCTTACCTATTCCGGCCTCGCCGCGCACAAGAACGACTCGTCCGCCGGACGTCCCCACGTCATCGACGAGTTCCGCAAGCCGCGAAAGCTCCACGTCGCGTTCAAGGATCATGTAGTCGAGGCCTCCCCCGATGAGCCTAGGTGAGTCCTTCGGAGCGTGCGGAAGCATTTCGGTTGGGAACCCCGGTGACGCGATAATGCGGGCATGGTGGAAGGTCAGCACTCCAAAGCGATCATGAATCTCACCCACGAGGCCGGTGTGCTGACGGAGTGGGTCGATGCATGGAACATCACCCAACAGGTTACCCGGGACGATCTGATCGCCGTTCTGTCCGCACTCACCGGCCTGCGGCTCGGCTCGGAACGAGCAGTGAAGGACGCCGCGCACCAGATCGTCAGCGGCCGGTCCCCAATCGAGCCCGTGCTCGTAGCATGGGATGGTGATCTTGCACCGATCAACGTCGCATTCGCGGTTGTTGATGCGACGATCGTGCTCGAGGATGATTCCGAAGTGCCTGTCGGCATTGGCGACCAGTTCCTCACCGTCTCAGCAGTACTTCCCATCGGGTATCACCGTCTCGTCCTGAATCACGGCGCCATCACCTCGCACATCTTCTCCGCGCCAACAAAGGCCTATCCCACGCCGCGCGGAGCCACCGGACTCATCAGTCCGACCTACTCGATGCGCGCCGCGTTTCGAGGTGCCGGCGTTGGGACGATCACGCACCTACGACAGTTCGCTGATATGTGCAACGATGTCGGTGTCGACGTCGTCGGCACGCTCCCACTGCTAGCGACATTCGATGACCAGCCTTCGCCGTATGCCCCGGCGTCTCGGCGTGCGTGGAACGAGTTGTTCGTGGACTTCCACTCAGTACCCGGTTGGCAGGACGGTCCCCCGACGGCACCGGGAGACCATCTCTGGGTCGACTATGCAGCGGCCGGTCATGAGATCCGGTCGAGCCTTGCGCACTACACGGTCCAGGTGTCCGAGACTCCCCGGCTGCGGGTCGAGGTGGATACCTTCCTCGACGTCGAGCCGGAGATGCGTCGCTACGCGGAGTTCCGCGCAATGGCTGAGGCCGCCGGTCGGAACTGGCGCGCATGGTCCGCCACCGTTGCCCCGTCCCCGGATCGAGTGGCCTATCACGAGACCGTTCAGTGGCTGATGCACACGCAATTGACAGCGCTCTCAGATGAGCTGGAGCAGCGGGGCCAGTATCTGTACCTTGACCTTCCTATCGGGTGCCACCCGGACGGTTATGACATCTGGGACAACCCGGACCAATTCGCCCTCGCGAGCCTCGGGGCTCCGCCCGACACACTCTTCGCCGGAGGACAGGACTGGGGATTGCCGGCGACCATTCCACCGCTCGCACGAGCCGACGGACATCTCAACTTTCGCAAGGCGATCCGTCGCCAGCTATCTGTCGCCGGACTGCTGCGCATCGATCATGTGATGGGAATCCATCGAACGTGGTGGGTACCCCACGGCTCGGGAGCCACTCAGGGCGCATACGTTCGTCAACCGACCGAGGAGATGTTCGCGATCATCTGCATCGAGTCCGTGCGAGCCAAAGCAGGTGTCGTCGGCGAGAATCTTGGCACCGTCCCACCGGAGATCCGTACAGGACTCGATGAGCACGCGCTTCTCGGGATGGCCATGGCCAATGATGGAGAGTCTGAACCGAAATCCACCGACCTCGTGGCCCTATCAAGCCATGACACACCATCATTCCCAGCATGGTGGAAGGGCCTTGACATCGACGACCTCGCGGACCTGGGTGTCTTCGATGAAGAGCGGAGTCGTCGTGAGCGAGAGGAGAGGGCGAAAGCGGTCGCCCGGCTCCAGCAGCGATTCGGGACGGACAGTCCGAAGGCAACCCGTGACGCGCTGATGTCGTGGATGGCCGGCACCCGGGCTGCCGTTGCTCTCTACAACCTGGACGACCTGCTCATGGAAGAACGACGACAGAACATCCCGGGCACAGATTGGGAACGTCCGAACTGGCGGATTCGACATGAGCACACTCTGGATGAGCTCGCCGCGAACGACGAGATAATGACCGTGCTGAAGGAACTCATCACAATCCGCAGTGCAGCCGTGGACGCCTGAGCGGTTGTTGGAACCCGAACGCTGAGGCGTAACATTGAGGCTTCTTCGTACCAAGGATCGAATGTGACTGAACAGACGACGCGCTCTGAGCTCGAGGCGAACCTCATCGCTGTCACCAGCAACTACTCGTGGACCTGGGACCGCCACAGCCAGGATCTCTTCCGTAGGTTTCCAGATACAACGGCGAAACTTCACCCACGACTGCGGGTGAAGGCGTTCACGGATGCGGACTACGACCGCTACCTCGATGACCGCGCCTTCACTGCAATGGCAGCCGAGGCAGTGGCTCGCGTTCCGGTACCTGAGCGCCTGCCCAACGCGGAAATCGCATACTTCTCCCCTGAGTTCGGAGTCTCCGAGAAGCTCCCCCAGTATTCCGGAGGCCTCGGAATCCTCGCTGGCGATCACCTGAAGGCTGCGAGTGATCTCGATCTGCCTCTCGTGGCTCTTGGACTGTTCTACCGGGATGGCTTCTTCCATCAATCGATCGCGAACCAACGCCAGCGCGAGCACTACGAGCGCCACGATCCACGGTCGCTCGGCCTCGAGCAGATGGGAGTGATTGTTGACATCGTCATGGATGACCGGATCGTCAAGGCGCGCGTGTGGCGTGCTGATGTCGGTCGGACGAAGCTCTATCTTCTCGATACCGACGATATCGAACTCAACGACTTGAGAGGGCGCAAGGTCTCGGATCGACTCTACGGGGGCGACCGCGAGCATCGAATGCGCCAGGAGTTGCTCATGGGGATTGGTGGCGTGCGCGCCCTGCGTCAACTCGGGTACAACCCATCCGTCTACCATCTCAACGAAGGCCACGCCGGATTCCTGGCCCTCGAGCTCCTCGGTGAGGAGCTCGACACCGGCAAGTCCCTTGCCGAGGCACTCGAGGCAGTGCGACCCCGAATCGTATTCACGACGCACACACCCGTTCCTGCCGGAATCGATCGCTTCGCTCACGATCTCATGAAGAGGTATATCGGCGTATGGTCCGAACGTCACGGCGTGTCGACCGATGAACTGTGCTCGCTCGCACACATGCCGGGCGAGGATGACACGTTCAACATGGCTGTGTTCTGCCTCAGTGTTGCTGGCAGGTCCAACGGTGTATCAAAGCTCCACGGCGAGGTGAGCAGAGAGATGTTCGCAGGCGTATACGGGGGCTCTGATATCACATCCGTCACGAACGGTGTGCATGCGGCTACGTGGGTGCACGCGCCCCTCCAGGAGGCATTCGAGGATGCAATGGGGGACGACTGGGGTTCTGGCGTCCGCGAGACGTGGGACGGTGTCGACCGAATCGATGATGAGCGAATCAGAACGATCCGCTCATCGGGCCGTCAGTCCCTTATCGATCTCGTGAAGGCGCGCGTCGGACCGCACCATCGTCTCGATCCGAACGTGCTCACCATCGGGTTTGCGCGGCGATTCGCCACCTACAAACGGGCGGACCTATTGCTCAAGAACATCGACCGGCTGGCCGTTTTGCTCTCCGACGACAACCGGCCGGTGCAGTTCGTGTTCGCAGGAAAGGCTCATCCAGCCGATGAGGCTGGCAAAGGTGTGCTTCATCGTGTGGTCAGCTTCAGTCTTTCCGAGGCTGCCAACGGTCGCTTCGTGTTCCTTCCCGATTACGAGATGTCTGTTGCCCGAGCGATGTATGCCGGCTGTGATGTTTGGCTCAACAATCCCATTCGTCCCAACGAGGCGTGCGGAACGAGCGGAGAGAAGGCTGCACTCAATGGTGGTCTCAACTTCTCGATACAGGACGGTTGGTGGGACGAGTGCTACGACGGTGAGAACGGATGGAGCGTGGAGACCTCTGAAGCCGACAACCCGGATGTTCGAGACACCGAGGAGGCAGAGTCGCTCTATCGAATCCTGACAGACGAGATCATCCCGTTGTTCTATGACGACTCAGTCACCCCGAGCGCCCGTTGGCTGGAGAAGGTCAGACACAACTGGAAGTCCCTCGGTCCGTTCGTCTCAGCAGCCAGAATGGTCGACGAATACGACAAGCGTCTCTATCGACCAGACGGGAAATCTTGACCGCACTGATATGGCCCGGCAGGTCCGATCCGCAAGGAGCGACCTGGGATGGATCTGGAACCAACTTTGCCGTGTATACAGAGCACGCCGAGCGAGTCGAGGTGTGTCTTTTTGATCATCTCGGATTCGAGACACGCCTCCGGTTGCCTGAGGTAACGGGTTTCGTTCACCACGGTTACGTCCCGGACATCCATCCCGGGCACCGGTACGGCTACCGGGTTCACGGTCCGTGGGCGCCCCACGACGGCATGTTCCACAACCCGGACAAGTTACTCATGGATCCGTACGCCAGAGCGATCGAGGGAGACGTCTCGGCCTCTGATGTCGTGCTCCCGTACCAGCCGGACCAGAGCAACCACCGCGACGAACGCGACAGTGCGTCGGCCATGCCCCGTTCCATCGTTGTTGACGATTCGTTTGATTGGGGTGATGACGTTGCACAGCGTCGCCCTCTGTTCGAGTCGATCATCTACGAGACGCATGTGAGGGGAATCTCAATGCTCCATCCCGAGGTCCCTCCAGGACTCCGTGGAACGTACGCTGGTATGGCGAGCACACCGGTTGTCGATCATCTCGTCCGACTCGGCATCACAGCGGTGGAGCTACAACCCATCCACCACTTCGTCTCCGAGCACTCGTTGGCGACGCGAGGCACGGAGAACTATTGGGGGTACTCAACAATTGGTTTCTTCGCCCCACACGGGCCGTACTCGGCATCCGGAAGCCGTGGTGAACAGGTCATTGAGTTCAAGACGCTCGTGAAGACGTTTCACGATGCGGGAATTGAGGTGATCCTCGATGTTGTGTACAACCACACGGCCGAGGAGGGCGCCCTCGGACCGTCGCTCTCCTTCCGGGGGATTGACAATCGGACCTACTACCGCCTCGACCCTGACAACGAGGCCAGGTTCATCGATCTCACGGGCTGCGGCAACTCCCTCAATGTGGGACATACACAGGTTCTCAAGCTGATCATGGACAGTCTCCGGTATTGGGTGGAGGAGATGCACATTGACGGGTTCCGGTTCGATCTTGCGCCTGCACTCACGCGTGATCTCCCCGACGGGAGGAAGTCGGCGTTCCTCGACCTCATCCATCAGGACCCCATCGTCAGCCGGGTGAAGCTGATCGCCGAACCTTGGGATGCTGCCCCTGGGGGATATCGGCTCGGCCATTTCCCGACATTGTGGAGCGAGTGGAACGACAAGTACCGCGACGGCGTACGTGACTACTGGCGTGGCGAGGAGTGGACACTTGCAGACTTCGCGTGGCGTTTCACCGGGAGTTCAGATCTCTATGGTTTCGCCGGTAGACGCCCCCTCGCGTCGATCAATTTCATCACATCGCACGACGGCTTCACCCTCAATGACCTCGTGTCCTACGACCACAAGCACAACGACGCGAATGGTGAGGGGAACCGGGACGGAGACAGCAACAACCGCTCCTGGAACTCGGGCGTCGAAGGTCCCACCGATGTCGAAGAGGTCGTCAGGCTCCGACAGCGTCGCGTGCGAGCAATGCTCACCACCCTTCTGCTCTCCCAGGGTGTACCGATGCTGCTCGGCGGTGACGAGATCGGGCGCACGCAACAGGGCAACAACAACGCCTATTGCCAGGACAACGAGATCTCGTGGTACGACTGGGAGGACGCCGACGAGGAACTGCTCGCGTACACGAGGGAGCTGATCCGCCTCAGAAGGAACCATCCTGTCTTCAGGCGTCGCCGATGGTTCGAGGGCAGAAGCGTCACCGGCTCCGAACGACACGACGTTGGTTGGTACAACACGGACGGGTCAGAGATGTCCGAGGAGGCGTGGCGCCGGGGGTATGCGAAGTCACTCGCCGTGTACCTCAACGGGAACGAGATCCCCACCACCGATGAGCATGGCGAGAGGGTGATCGACGACAGCTTCCTCGTCCTCTTCAACGCACACTCCGATCGTGTCCACTTCACTATGCCTGAAGATCTCGTTGGGCTTGAATGGGAGATCATGTTGTACTCAGCCATGGGCCTTGGTGCCGAGCTGCCCGTTGAAGCGCCCGAGACGGGTGAGGTGGAGGGATGGTCGGTGGTTCTGCTCAGGAAGAGGAACGGAATCAGCACATGAAGGTCCTCTTCGCAGCGGCTGAATTCGCTCCTCTCGCCCGTGTCGGGGGACTGGCGGAGGCGAGTGCTGGACTTGTAAGGGCATTGCGAATCGAAGGCGTCGACGTTGAGGTCGTAGTACCCGATTACTTCCGTACCTCGCTCAGAGATGAGATCACCCTCGATCTGGATGTTCCCAAGTGGGCGGGGCCTGCGAAAGCCAGGACAGGTATCGCCGATGGGATCGGCGAGGTCACGCTCATAGATGTGCCCGGAATCGCAAAACCGAACCCGTATGTGGATGAAGACGGAAACGGATGGCCGGACAACGCCGATCGTTTCTTCAGGTTTTCGGCGACCGTTGCCTCTCTCGCTCGAGAGCGACGACCCGATGTGCTTCACTGCAACGATTGGCATACTGCGGCCGCATTCGGATTCGTGGACGATGAGCTACCCAAGGTCCTGACCATCCACACGCTCGGGTATCAGGGCTGGACATCGGGTGGGTGGCTCGACAGGATCCCGAAACACAGTCCGGCGTTCGAGTCCCATGGCGGTACCAACCCGATGGCTGGCGGGATCCAACTTGCAGACATCGTGATCGCGGTGAGTCCGAACTACGCCAAGGAGATCCGACGAGAAGAGACGGGCTTCGGACTGCATGATCAGCTCACGGCGCTTGGGGACCGCTTGGTGGGTATACGAAACGGCATAGACACCAGCATTTGGGATCCCTCCAAGGACGGATACATCGCACACCGCTACACCGCGGATGATCTCGCGGGAAAGGCCGTATGTCGTGCGGCGCTGCTCGAAGCGGTCGGATGGGAGGACACCGATGTGCCGGTCGTTGGGATTGTGTCACGTCTCGTCGAACAGAAGGGAATCGACCTTGCACTCGAGGCGACTCGATTTGCCGTTACAACACCCTTCCGACTGGCGATCCTCGGATCCGGTGAGCAGGCACTCATTCGCAGTCGCCGGATCGGGTTCGTGTTCCAAAAGTTCAACCTGCTGCCGCGAAGCACCGCGATCGAGAACGTGGAACTGCCGCTGGTCTACGCCGGCGTCAAGAAGGCCGAGCGCCGCGACAAAGC
>JAUVQC010000024.1 GCA_030598305.1 Actinomycetes bacterium | reverse complement strand
GTGTTGAACTGGCTGAACACCCGTACGGCGCCGCCACCAACATCTGGACCCACATCGGCACAGACATTGTTGAAGAAGCGGGAGTTGACGATCTTGAACCGCCCGCCCCGAACCCAGATCGCCCCGCCACCGTCGTACGTTGTCTCTGCCTTGGAGTTGCCATTGATGAAGGTGAGGTTCTGAACGGTAAGTCGCGGGTAGCTCTGGTTCTGGCAGTGCGATGTCGTCCACACCTGGGCCGGGTCGCACGTGTTCATGTACAGGATCCGCACGGCGTTTCTGCCGTTGAGCGTCACCTTTCCGCCTCCGTCGAGGACGACGTCCGGATCTGCGTTGTTGAACACCTTCGCCGTTGCGTACATGTCGATCGTGATCGGATCAGGTCCACAATCGAAGGTGATGAGCCCACCGAGAGCAACAGCGTTCACGACCGCGGCCGAGGTGCACGAACCGGGAGTGCCGTCACCAATCGTCCGGTCGGGGAGCGAGGTGTCGATGGCCTGGGCCTCGGTGGGGATAGGAGCAACTCCGTCAGGGTTGCCGGCGGGCGGATAGTCAACAGCGGCCGCAGGCGCTATCACGGAGAGCGACACGGTCAAGATGACCGTCCCCACCAGCGAGATTCGCCTCCGCACATGTCCTCCTCGAAAGAGCTGAATGGAGCTATGCGCGACGAACAAGACTCCTGACTCCACTATCGGAAGTCGGGCCCGCGAACTTGACCGGCCGAGCCTTTCAGATTCAAGTCAGGGTCGGAATCAGCCGATGAGTGTGGAGAGTTTCGCCGCGTCCACTCAACACAAGGAGGCATCCGTGACCAAACGGATCAGCATGACGATCGCCGTTCTTGTCCTTGCCGTGTCGGCTTGTGCCGATGGCGGCTCCGGCGTGTACGAATCAAGCGTCGCCGCATCGACGAGCACTGCAGCGACGGTGGTAAACGAATCGACGACGACGTCGAGTGTGCCTGCAACCACGACGACCGTGGAGAAGGCTTCAGACGTACCGGAGGTATCGGCTCTCCGAGCGGCATTCGCCGCCAGTGCCGAGGTGACATCTGGTCGTATGGAGGGGTCCATCGAGGTGACCGGTCTGGACCCATCCCAGGGGATTACCGAGATGGTGATCCCGTTCGGTGGTGCGTTCGACAACGCGTCGGGCGATTCTTCCTTCTACATGGACATGAGTGGGCTGGCAGCCGCGGGCGGTGAGGAGATCCCAGCCGAGTTCGCGGATCTGTTCGGGGAGATGGATGTGCGCCAGATCGGTGACACGGTCTATGTGAAGTTTCCGTTCTTCAACATGTTCCTCGGTGCCGAGACGCCGTGGATTGCAATGCCGGCTGATGAAAGCGACCCAACCGCCGGCTTCTCAATGACGTCGCCCGGGAACCCATCGGAGATTCTTGGGTCGTTCGATGAGGCTGGGGCAACGGTAGAGGTGATCGGTTCTGAGGCTGTGAATGGTGTGGACACAACGCACTATCGCGCGGTGTTCGACATGGAAGCCCTGCTGGCCGATGCCACGCCCGCAGAGCGTGAACGCCTCGAGGCCCAAGGGCCTCTCCCGACTGATGTGATGCCGATGGATGTGTGGATCTCAGATGTTGGCCTCGTTGTGCGGTTTGTCATGGAGATCGATGGGGACAGCGTTGAGACCGATCCGGGGGAGAGCTTTGACCACATGCTGATGCGATACGACATGTTCGATCTCAACACCGGTGTCGTGATCGAGCCGCCACCGCCGGGTGACGTGACCCACATCGACGACCTTGAGTCGCCGTTTGGATTCGAGCTCGAAGCATGACGAGCAGCTTTCTGTCGCCGCTACTCGCTGACGTCATCGAGGGCGATGACACGGTCTATGTGGAGGCGAACGAGTAACTCTCCTTCGACACCGTTGCGCGCACCGAACTCCTCGGCGCGGCTTGCCCCCATGTATCGGGCTCCGATCTGTGTTGCGAACCGTTTGATCTCGTCCAGGTCTCTTGAGATCGCAACGGTTCCCTCGACAAGGACATAGGCGTAGGGAGCCTCTTGAAGGTCGACGACGAGCGAGGCCCGCGGATCGCGGGCGAGATGGCTCGCCTTGGCGCTCGTGTGCCAGGTGTTGAAGACGAGATCGTCCCCGTCAACCACGAACCAGATCGGTGTGACGTGCGCCCTACCGTTGGCTCGCACGGTCCCAAGCTTGCCTGTGCGTGTTCCGAAAGAAAGGAACGCAACTATCTCGTCGCGGGTCATCGATCGCATTGATCACAATGTAGTGCACGGGGCACCAGCGAGACTTTCCCCGTTCCTACTTTCTGGTCCCCGAGAGGTCGACCATCACGAGCGTGAATCGCAACAGCTCGTTCCCAGAGTTCTCGTAGTTGTGGGGTTGGTCGCCGTCATAGGACGCCGATGCGCCCTTCTCGATCACGTTGACCTCGTCGGACACCGTAAGGGTGAGTGTGCCCTCGAGGACGTGCAGTAACTCGCGGATGCCGGGGGAGTGGGAGCGACCCTCGTAGGTGTCTCCCGGTGCAAGCGTCCATTCCCAGAGTTCGATGAAGTCGGGGCGCTGGCCGCCGACGAGCAACGTCGCGTGGCTCTCACCGTCGGTCTCCCACAGACGTGCCGCGTCATGCGTCGGCACCAGCCGTACGACGGGTGTGTCGGGGGCAGATACAAGGTCTGCGAGTGAGACGCCAAGGGCATCCGATACTTTGGACAGCGTCCCGATCGACGGATTGGTGCGTCCCTGCTCGATCTGGACGACCATTCCCTTGCTCACCCCCGAGCGGCTGGCGAGCTTCTCAAGGGTCCAGCCGCGCTCGGTGCGGGCATCGCGCAGGTTGCGCGCAACGGCTTCGGTCACTGATTCCCTGATATCCGTGTCTGCCATTTCGTCCTTGCATGTCCTGTGCATTACGTTGCACTATCTGGTCAGTATAAGATACCAAGTGGCAGCGCATCGCACAATGCACCAGTTGATACGAGGAGGCGGACCATGTCGACGAACGAGGGCTACATCGAGCTGGACAAGGCACATGCCGCACACAACTACCACCCCCTCCCCGTCGTGGCTGCCACTGCGGAGGGATCATGGATCACCGATGTCGAGGGCACCCGATACCTCGACATGCTCTCCGCATACTCAGCGATGAACTTCGGCCATGGGAACCAGCGACTCGTCGACGCGGCCAAGCGGCAGCTCGACAGGGTCACGCTCACGTCTCGGGCAATCCACAACGATCAGATGGGTGCTCTCTGCCGGGACCTCTCGGAGCTTGCAGGAATGGAGACCGCCCTCCTCATGAACAGCGGCGCGGAGGGTGTCGAGACGGCCATCAAGCTCGCCCGCAAGTGGGGGTATGAGAAGAAGGGCGTTCCGCAAGACACGGCGACCATCATCGTGGCCGGAGGGAATTTTCACGGCCGGACGATCTCGATCATCTCATTCTCAGACAATCCCGATGCCCGCGGCAACTTCGGGCCGTATACGCCCGGGTTCATCTCTGTCCCCTACGGTGACGCCTCCGCGATTGGTGCTGTTATCACCGGCTCAACTGTTGGTGTCCTGATCGAACCGATCCAGGGCGAGGGAGGAGTCATCATCCCGCCCGATGGCTACCTCGAGGACGTTCGAGCGATCTGCACCGAAGAGAACGTCCTGTTCATCGCCGATGAGATCCAGTCAGGTCTTGGCCGCACAGGCAAGACCTTTGCCTGTGACCACGAGGACGTGAAGCCGGATATCTACATCCTCGGCAAGGCGCTCGGTGGAGGCATCATGCCGCTGTCAGCCGTCGTGACACGGTGGGACATCATGGAGGTCATCCGTCCCGGCGTGCACGGAAGCACTTTTGGTGGAAACCCGCTCGCCTGTGCGATCGGTACAGAGGTTCTCTCGATGCTCGCCACCGGTGAGCTGCAGAAACGTGCAAGGCACTTGGGAGATATCTTCCGGTCCGGTCTCGAGGTGGTCGCCGAGCGCACCGGCGCCATCAGTGCTGTGCGATCGCGCGGTTTGTGGGCAGGGATCGACATTGCTGACCATGGCCCGACGGGACGCGAGGTATCTGAGCGCCTCCTGGAGCGGAGGGTCATCGCGAAGAACACACATGGGCATACGATTCGATTCGCACCGCCGCTCACGATCAGCGAGGAAGACCTCCTGTGGGGCATCGACCAGATCGAGGCGGTCCTGGCCGACCGCGTTCCTGTCGAATCGGTTGTGGCCGCACAAGGATCGAGCGTCTGACGATGACTTCGGTCAGCCAAGACCGTTGTCAGCGACGAAGTCGGTGAGTATCTCCTCGAGGTCGGGCTTGCCGATTTCCTGGAGGTCGTAGTGCACCCTCGTGTGTGGTTTCGAGATCGTCACGATCCGTGACAGGTCGATCGGCGTGCCGATGACCACCGCGTCGCAGTCGACGGCATCGATCGTCTTCTCGAGGTCTGCCAGCTGCTCGGCTCCGTAGCCCATCGCAGGGAGCAGATCACCGATCTCGGGATACGTATCGAACGTGTCGTTGAGCTTGCCCACGAGCCACGGACGTGGGTCAACGAACTCCGTTGCGCCGTACTTGGCGGCTGCCACCATGCCCGCACCGATCCTCATGCCGCCGTGGGTGAGTGTCGGGCCGTCCTCGACAGCGAGGACACGCTTTCCTCGCACCACGGAGGCGTCATCGATCGTCAGCGTCGAAGCTGCGTCAACGACGACCGCATCGGGGTTCACAGCGTCTATGTTCGCCCGAACCACCTCGATGTCGGCGAGGTCTGCGCTGTCGATCTTGTTGATGATCACGACGTCTGCCGTCCGAAGATTCACCTCGCCGGGGTAGTAGGAGAGTTCGTGGCCTGGCCGATGCGGATCGACCACCGTGATCTGGAGGTCCGGCTTGTAGAAGCTGAAGTCGTTGTTGCCACCATCCCACACGATGACATCGCACCCGTCGGGGTCGGCCTCTGCTGCGCGCACGATCGCTTCATAATCAGCCCCCGCGTAGATCACGTTGCCCCGCACGACGTGCGGTTCGTACTCCTCCATCTCCTCGACCGTGCAGTCGTGTTTCTCAAGATCAGCAATCTCCGCGAACCGTTGCACCTTCTGGCGGGCGAGGTTCCCGTATGGCATCGGGTGGCGGATCGCGACCACGTTGAGACCCTTGGCAATCAGCAGCTCAACCACCTTGCGCGCGGTCTGGGACTTTCCGCTCCCCGTGCGCACAGCGCACACGGACACGACTGGTTTCGTGCTCTTGATCTGCGTGTCATCGGGTCCGAGAAGCGTGAAGGATGCCCCTGCTGCCTGCACAACGGCGCTCACAGCCATCACCTGTGCGTAGGAGATGTCGCTGTACGAGAAGGCGCACTCATCGATGTCGTGCTCGGCAATCAGGGCAGGGAGCTCATCCTCTGGCAAGATCGGTATGCCGTCGCGATAGTGGGGACCCGAGAGGCTGGCCGGGTAGCGGCGACCATGGATATCGGGGATCTGTGCGGCCGTGAACGCAACCACGTTCACCGACTCATCATCGCGGTAGCGGGTGTTGAAGTTGTGGAAGTCTCGTCCCGCAGCTCCGATGATTACAACGTTCCGCTTGGTCATCAGGTCCTCCGCTTGGTGTGGCTGTTGTGATTCCCCGGTTTCGGGGCACTCACCGGGAGGTCCGGAACCACTCTTTACGGTAGCCCAGCGTGGTATCGATGGGAGCCGCTGATGTGTAGGAATTGCTTGTCTCGGCTCCGGTCGGGATTACATGAGGTAGGTCGGCTGTTGGGTGATGGAGAGCCACGCGATCAAGGATGAATCCCATGAATCCAACCGGAACCACGAAGTTGCTCGTCGTAGCAGCCATCGTTGTCGCACTCGCTGGCGCGATCGACGCTGCGATCGGGGGCCAGTGGGATCTGTTCGTACTGTTCCTTGCTGGCCTCGGAATTGCAACGGTCCTCGGGCTCAGGCTCGAGTCCCGACGTCCCGCGGTTCCCATCAGGCGGGATCTCGTCGCGTGGCTCAGGAATCGTTCATCGATCTCGGGGGAGTCGCTCTCGGCAGTCACAGACCGGGCGATTTCGACGTACGCAGACCGATACGGTGCCGTGATCGAGGTCGATGAGGCCCGCCAGTGACTCGCGCAACCATGATCCTCGATGGCACGGACATCGACGCCGGTGCTGTCGGGGGAAAAGGGTTTGCGCTCAATCGACTCATCTCAATGGGTGCGCCTGTGCCATCCACCGGGTCGATCACCACAGATGGTTACCGCCGGTTCGTCCAGGACTCTGGCCTCCACATCTTCCTCGACGAACTCAGGACGTCCGAACCGCCCGACCAAGCCGACCTCGATCGTGCGGCCGATCTCGTGGATGCTGCGTTCCTTGATGCCGAGATCTCGGATGCCCTCGCTGACGAGATTCTGGAGCTTGCCCACACGATTGGTGCAGGAGGGCTCATGGCAGTGCGGTCCTCAGCGACAGCTGAGGACATGGCGGATGCCTCCTTTGCGGGTCAGTATCGGTCCTTTCTCGAGATCGACGATGATGAGGCCTTGCTACGTGCGGTGAAACTCGTGTGGTCCTCGCTCTGGTTGCCAGCACCACGTGCATACCGCGCTCATACGAAAGTTTCCGAAGACGATCTCGCGATGTCCGTTGTCGTAATGGAGCTTGTCCAAGCACAGCGTGCTGGTGTGGTATTCACAATCAACCCGGCCGGTTCATTGAACGATCTTCGCATCGAGGCGGTCGAAGGGCTTGGAGAGCAGCTTGTATCCGGCGAGGTGACTCCTGAGGCCTTCGTCCTGCCGCGCTCGTCGGCTCACCGACCTTCGGTGGATCCTGTCCTCGACGAAGCAGTCCTTGTTGCCCTCGACCTGGAGCGTAGGTTCGGCGATCCCCAGGACGTCGAATGGGCCCATGACGGCGACAGGCTCTACATCGTCCAGACGCGTCCCATCACAACGGTGTCCGTACGAGACGACGGGGATGGCTTCGACACTTCGATCGGCGAGGACCACGCCTTCACGACTGCCGGTATCGCCGAGTCCCTCCCTGGTGTTCTCCCACCGCTCCAGTGGACCACCGCAGCCCCGCTGCTGGAGAACGGATTCCGGCAGCTGTTCGATCAGATGGAAGCACTGCCTCCCGAAGCCGATGATCGACCCTTCATTGCACGAGTCAGGGGGCGAGCGGTACTGAGCCTCGATCTCATGAAGGCCGCGGCAAGGGAAGTGCCGGGCGGATCGGCCGAAGAGATCGAGCGTCAGTACTTCGGGCGAGTGATCAGCGAGCCGGACGACACGGAACCGGACACCGGACCCAAAGGGCCGTTCAAGGGTCTGAGATCGATGCTGACCGGGTTCCGCGAGATCAATGCGAGAAGGGGTTTCCGCTTTGATGCCCTCACATCCATCGACGCAACGGAACGTCTCCTCAAAGCTCCGCCGAACTGCACGGTTGCGACCTCTGGTCAGCTTCTCACCTACAGACACCGAGCGCTTGACCTGTCAGGCCGGCTTATGGCTGCCGAGATAGCAGTTGCAGCGGCAGCCGCAGCTGCCTACAGGGGGGTTGAGCTCTTCCTCGAGCCACACGTCGGCGATGATGCGCCGGGACTTGCCCAGCGTCTCACTGCCGGTGGCATCGATCCATGCGGTGCCCAGGTTGCGCTTCACACGTGCGATATCGCCGAGCAGGCACTCTCGGACGCCGATCTTGCCGAACTGATCAGCGGACTGAGCCCACGTAATCCCGCAGTATTGGCGACGCTCGAGACGAGCGCGCGGGGAGCGGAACTTCTCCAAGCCGTGGAGGAGGAACTTGGTCGGTCTGGGTCCGCGTCTGTGTTCTCTGGCGAGACCTGGGCTGAGTCTCGGGGCCTTGCGTGGCAGCTCATCAGCCAAGCAGTCCAGGTCGAGCGCTCAGGACGCAGGGAGATGGTCGGCCCGTCCGTACGTGAGGAGATCCTCACAGAGATCGAGGCCCTCTTCGTCACGAGCTGGAAGTGGCGTTTCCAGCGCGTCGTCACGGGCCAGATCGTGGATGTTCGCCGCCGCATGCTCAGGCGCCTCGTCGGTGATGCCGTTGAGTTCCTGCACCTTCGCGAGAAGACCAAATCCGCCGTACTCGCGCTCGGCGGCGAGATACGGCGCGTGCATCTCGAGCTTGGCCACCGCCTCTCTGAGTCGGGTGCCCTGGCGTCGCCGCTCGATATAGATCTGCTTGCGGCCCAGGAACTGGAGTCAGCACTCAACGGCACCGGGCCAAGCCGGTGGGAACTCGATCGTCGGCGAGACGCTCTCGTCACGATGTCAGACGACGACTCCGTCCCCCAGATATTCGTCGGTGATCCGAGTCGCTCAATCGGGGAGGACACCACGCCAACCGGCGATACGTTTACGGGTTGGGGCGCCAGTGCCGGCACGTACAGCGGGACAGCGCGCATCATTACCAAAGCCACCGAGCCGATCGAACCGGGGGACATACTCGTCGCCCGAACGACCGATCCCTCGTGGACACCTCTGTTCCTGACTGCCGGTGCGATCGTTGTCGAAGAGGGTGGTCCACTCTCGCACGCGGCGATCATCGCACGCGAGCTAGGGCTTCCTGCAGTGCTCAACGTGCCAGGCCTCGTGAACAGGCTCAAGGACACTGGTGGCGCCTTTCTCAGTGTCGACGGCGACTCAGGCGTTGTTGCGATCCTCGAATCCGATCCGAGCGTCGATCGAGAGATGGTCCTGGAGGTGGCAGGATGATCGGTCGCGTCCCAAGGCATACAGCACTCGGCGATGATGTCGATCCGGGCGGATTGTTCGTATTCATTCCCGGTGCGATCGCTAGCGGCTTCCTCATCTCCCTTGGCCTGCTCGCCGGAGACGCGTTCCGCGGCATTCGAGGAGACACCGGAGGCGACCGACGCGTGCGCACCAGTGGAGCAGCGATGGCTGACGAGGTCCGTGAAGGTGCAGGCGCTGGTCGGCGGGCCAGCCACGGCTTGAGATCACCCGCTGTGTACGGAATTGTGGGTATGGCTTCACTTGGCCTCGTGCTGTTGGGTGTACCGGGGGCCACATGGAACTTCCTCAATCCGGTGGGCTACATCTCAGACATCAGCTGGATCTGGGCATTGAGTCTGTTGCTCATAATCGGATTCGCTGTCGTCGGTATCCAATCGCTCCGCCTCGCTCCGGCATGGCTGCCCATCACCGTGATCGTGCTCGGCTTGGGTGTCACGGCTCGCTTCGCTTTCGGAAACGAGACAGGAGCGCTCAGGATTGGACCGATCGTCCTGGGGGTTGTCATCACAGGAGTGGGTGCCGTTCTCGCGTGGCGTGAGCGATCAAGGACGAGAGAAGTCGATGTTCCGCCTTCGGTTCGACCCCTCCTTGCCCGCACACCTCTCGCCCGACCTGAGTGATCGAGCGTGCCCATGGCGACTGGTGTACCAACGCAAGGCTCGCATCACAGCGATCTGGGAACGCTCGATGCTGCACTCGACAGGATTCACGGCGGGCTCCCATCCGACACGCCATGGTTCTTTCGTGTCGTTCTCGGAAGTCGGGTGCTCCTTGCAGTCACCGCCGTCATCACGGTGGTGTTCGGAGCGATTGCCGCCAGCAATCCCGAATGGCTGCTCGTGGTCGACGAACCCGTGTCCGAGTGGTTCAGGGGCCTGATAAACGATGGCAGTTTCGCGACCCTCGTAACACACCTCGGATCGCCGAACCTTGCCATGACTGTGGGGGCCATCGGTGTAGTGCTGCTCTGGCGACGATGCCGAGCATCTGCGGTCACACTCGGTCTGCTGGTGGCGACCGCAACGGTGACCGATATCGCGCTCAAGCTCATTGTTGACAGGCCGCGTCCTGTCAACCCGGTGGTCGATACGGGACTCGGATCGTTCCCAAGCGGCCACGTCATTCACGCAGTGGTCATCTTCGGCCTCGTCCCGATCCTCCTGTGGGCAGCCACAAACAGCCGGAGACATCTCATGGCCGGTTTTGTGGTCTTCAGCGTCGCGGTGACCTCCGTGGCAGTGAGCCGGGTTGCTCTCGGCGCCCACTGGCCCTCGGATGTGGTGGCGAGTTTCTTCATTGGTGCATCGCTGCTGCTGCTGGCGCAGTCCTTGATCCGCTCGTCGTGGGCAACTGATCGATGCGGCGCTCTCGGTCTCCACGTGGATCACGGCGACCAAGCGGAATAGGGAACCACCCGACGAGGGTTGGAAGATCAGATGACCACCAACGCTTCTGATGCTCGAATGCCGGCCGTCTTCCTGAGCCACGGCGCACCGATCCTGACCGATGATGATCAGTGGACAAGCGAGCTCGCGATGTGGGCGCACACGATTATCAAGCCAAAGTCCGTGCTCTTCGTTTCCGCTCATTGGGAGGCTGCGCCGTTGATAATTGGGGCGACAACGACCGTTCCCCTGTTCTACGATTTCTACGGATTCCCTCAGCGATATTACGAAGTGACCTATCCGGCGCCTGGAGCGCCGGAACTCGCTGATTCGGTTGCCAAGCTACTCAGACATCCTGGCCGTGTCCTGCACCAGGATGCCGAGCGTGGACTCGACCACGGCGCATAT
>JAUVQC010000117.1 GCA_030598305.1 Actinomycetes bacterium | reverse complement strand
GAACTTCGTCCGCTCCTCGATGGCCGCGGCAACGGAGAAGCCGACTCCACCGAGCCGATCGAATCCGAAGGCGTCCTTCTTGATTTCGGCCGGCTCGTAGCCAGGGGGTGGGTCGATCCCTTCGCCGACCACGACGATCGAATACCGGTGGCCGGATCGATGGCGAGCTCGGAGCACCTCGACAACATGGTCGATGTCATATGGTCGTTCCGGAATCAGTATGTAGTCAGCACCACCGGCGATACCGGCGTGTGTTGCGATCCAACCCTTTGTCCTGCCCATCACCTCGACGATGATGACGCGGTTGTGTGCCTCAGCCGTGGTTGCGAGCCTGTCGATCGCATCGGTGGCGATCTGGACCGCGGTCTCGAATCCGAATGTGATGTCGGTACCACAGATGTCGTTGTCGATGGTTTTGGGCACACCGATGACGTTGAGACCCTCGTCGGCGAGGCGCATCGCTGAACGAAGCGTTCCATCGCCGCCTATCACAATGAGCCGATCGATGCCGTTGAGCGAGAGCGTTCCTTCGCAACTCGTGAGACCTTCACCGTGGACGTAGGGATCCATGCGGGACGTGCCGAGCATCGTCCCGCCCCGGCCGAGGATGCCGCGCACGGCGTCGCGGTTGAGCGGCATCGTGGAATCCTTCATGAGACCCTCCCAGCCATTCAGGATTCCGAGTATCTCTTCATCCCGCTGACATGCCCTCCCGACGACGCCCCGGATCACGGCGTTCAGACCCGGGCAGTCTCCACCCGCAGTCAGTACTCCAATGACTCCCACGTTTCCTCCTCGTTACTGTGTCTGGGTCTACAAAGCGCCTCAACCACAGGCATTTCGGGTGTGTGGCTCTCGGACGTGTTCGCATTAGATTAGGTGACACAAGCGCGTTGCCGGGAACGGCACTGCCGGGAGGGCATCAGCACAACGTGGCAGACAGATTTGCTCATCTTCATGTGCACACCGAGTTCTCGATGCTTGATGGCGCAGCGAGGGTCAATGACCTGGTCAAAGCAGTCGCAGCCGACGGCCAGCCTGCGGTAGCCATCACGGACCACGGTGTCCTCTACGGGGTCGTCGACTTCATGAAGGCTGCCAAGGCTGAAGGTGTCAAACCGATCGTCGGCATCGAGGCGTATCTGACACCTGGATCGCGATTCGACAGACCGGCGCGGCGCGACAACATCAGATATCACATGACCATCCTCGCCGAGAACGAGGTTGGCTACCGCAACCTGATGAAGCTTGCATCCCGGGCCTACACCGAGGGCTACTACTACAAGCCGAGGATCGACGCTGAACTCCTCGCTGAGCACAGCGAGGGTCTGATAGGTGCGACAGGATGTCTCGGAGGTCATGTTCCCCAACTGTTGGGCGTCGACGAGGGAGCGGATGACGATCAGCACGGAACGGAGAGAAACTTTGATGCAGCGCTGGCCGCAGCATCGATGTATCAGGATATCTTCGGCAAGGACAACTTCTTCATCGAATTGCAGGACCACGGCATCCCTGCCCAGCAGAAGATCATGGGAGACCTGCTGGACATCGGACGGAGGCTCGGCGCTCCGTTGTTGGCGGCGAACGACTCTCACTACACCTACGCGCATGAGGCGGAGGCCCATGATGCGCTTCTCTGTATCCAGACCGGCTCCGTCAAATCCGACGAAAATCGATTCAAGTTCCACTCACAGGAGTTCTACATCAAGTCCGCAGCCGAGATGCGGACGCTTTTTGGCGAGGAGCAGTATCCCGGTGCTGCGGACAACACGCTGCTGATTGCCGAGCGGGTGAATCTTGACATCGAGTTCGGGAGGATCCTCCTCCCCCAATTCGACGTGCCAGCCGGCCTCACAGAGGACTCCTATCTCCGCCACCTCGTGCTCGAGGGTGCTGCAACGCGATACGGATCGCTCGGTCCTCAGGTGCAGGAGAGGATCGACTACGAGCTGAAGGTCATCTCTGAGATGGGATTTTCTGCCTACTTCCTGATCGTCTGGGATCTCATCATGTATGCGCACAAACGAGGTATCCGCACCGGCCCCGGGCGTGGAAGCGCTGCAGGCTCGATCGTTGCGTACTGCCTGAGGATCACCGCTCTGGATCCGATCGAGTTCGGACTCATCTTCGAGCGCTTCCTCAACCCTGGTAGAAAGGGAATGCCGGACATCGACATGGACTTTGATGAGCGGTATCGCGGAGAGATGATCAAGTACTCGGCGGAGAAGTACGGATCTGACCACGTCGCCCAGATCATCACGTTCTCGACCATCAAGGGCAAGCAGGCGATCAGGGATGCAGCGAGAGTCCTCGACTACCCGTATTCAACAGGGGACCAGCTCGCGAAGGCAATGCCCCCTGCGATCCTCGGCAAGGACGCAACCATTGACCAGTGTCTCACCGAACCGGGGCCGGACTCGGCGAGCGACCTTCGGGACCACTACTCAGCGGCCTCTGGACTGAGAGATCTGCTCACCTCCCTTGACGGGGCAACCGAGATACTGGAGACGGCCAGAGGCCTTGAGGGCTTGCGTCGTCAGGATTCCATCCACGCGGCAGCAGTGGTGATATCACCCGAGCCGCTCACCAATATCGTGCCGACCCAACGCAAGGGCGAAGACGCCGAGACCGTGACGCAGTATGAGATGCATGGTGTCGAGGCGCTTGGCCTTCTGAAGATGGACTTTCTCGGTCTGAGGAATCTCGCAACGATCGAACGCTCACTGGACATGATCGAGCACAACACGGGTGTTCGTCCCGACATTGACAACGTTCCCCTTGATGACGAGTTGGTGTTTGAGATGCTCAGGCGGGGAGACTCGATTGGCGTGTTCCAGTTTGAAGGTGGGCCGATGCGTGCGCTGATGAGAAATCTCGGCCCGGATCGTTTCGAGCATCTGATCGCCCTCAACGCGCTGTATCGCCCCGGACCCCTTGGTGCAGGGATGCACCTCGAGTACGCGGATCGTAAGAATGGCAAGTCGGCGGTCGAGTACCCCCATCCCGATCTTGAACCGATTCTTGGGGACACATACGGAATCATCGCGTATCAGGAGCAGGTCATGCAGACGGCGCAGGTGATCGCCGGATTCTCCCTGGCAGATGCCGACGACCTCCGAAAGGCGATGGGAAAGAAGATCCCATCCGTCATGCGGCAGCAGGAGGAGAAGTTCGTTGCCGGCTGCGTGGAGAACGAGCACCCGGAAACGCTCGCCAAGGAGCTCTTCGGGTTCATCGAGCACTTCTCCGGGTACGGCTTTGTCAAGAGCCATTCAGCTGCATACGCCCTTGTTGCCTATCAGACGGCGTGGCTCAAGGCCCACTATCCAGCCGAGTACATGGCTGCCCTCCTAACGGCGGTCAAGAGCAACAAGGACAAGACCGCCGCCTATCTCCACGAGTGCCGGATGATGAAGATCCCCGTCCTCGTGCCGGGCATCAATGTCTCCGAGCGAGATTTCATGGCGTCCGATGACGAGATCGTATTCGGACTGTCCGCAGTTCGGAATGTAGGTGAAGCCGTTGTCGACCTGATTGTGGGCGAGCGCGAGAAGAACGGCGACTACGAGGACTTCTTCGACTTCATTGACAGGGTTGACATCCAGGTGCTCAACAAGCGGACGATCGAGTCGATGATCAAGGCTGGAGCGTTCGATTCGACGGGTGACACACGACGGGGGCTCTTCGAGGTCGCACACCAGATCGTGGATACGACACTCGACCGCAGACGAGCGGAGGACGCGGGCCAATACAGCTTGTTCGGTGGTGGCGATTCAGACGTCAGTGATGTGCCTCGCGAAGTTGCGGACCACGAGTGGGACAAGAAGGTCAGACTCGGGTTCGAGAAGGAGATGCTCGGCCTCTACATCTCGGACCATCCGTTGCTCGGAATCGAGAAGCTGCTTGCACAGATGACCGATACGGCGATCCCCGGCCTGTGGGACCGTGAGGATCGGTCACAAGTGACGATCGCTGGCGTCATCGGGTCCATCAACAGGAGATACACCCGCAAGGGAGATCCCATGGTGTACTTCTCGCTCGAGGACCTCCAAGGATCGGTCGAGGCTGTTGCATTCCCCAAGACAGTTGCCGAGCATGGGCCGATGATCAGGGAGGACGCCATCGTGGTGATGCGCGGAAGGGTTGATCATCGCGGTGACGATGTGAAGTTCATGGTCCAGTCCATTGCCGAGCCGAACCTCTCTGAGGACCGAACCGTGCGTGTCCGCGTCCCCGCGACGCGCCTGTCGGCCGCTGTCGTCGAAGATTTGAAACTTGTACTGACGAACCATCCCGGGTCGGCACCCGTCTACATTCACATGACTGCTGGTGGTGGTGAGAAGGTTCTACGGGTCGGCGCCGAACACAACGTGGAGCCGAGATCGGCCCTCTTCGCTGAACTGAGGGAACTCCTGGGTCCGTCAGCGATATTCTGAGAACGGACGCCGGAAGTCGGCGATCGGAGCGTGATACGTTCCGTCCTCAGATGTCGAGATCCTCCACGATTCCCGAATTCGCAACCAGACCCTCAAGGGCTTCGAGCGTCTGAGGGGCGGGTGTCGTCCATCCGATGGCGTAGACAGGGACGTGATAACGAGCCGAGATCTCGTCCGCTGCGTCTGACTGACGTCTTGCCTCGGCTCCCCACGAGCGAAGGTTGGCCTTCGCCAGTGCCCTGAGGGCTGAGTCGTCGACATTGCGGATGGGCGTGTTGGCCGCGTCGACCCAGGACTCGGGCAGCTTCCGATTGAACAGGATCGCTCGTGGTTTGATATCGATTCCGTGAAGATCCGTGAAGAAGCGTCGTGTCTCGTGGATGGGTGTCGGGTCAGCCGTGGTCGCCACGATCGTCGTCGCCGCCTTGAGGTACACCTCGATGGTCCGTGACCGTACCGAGATCGTGTCGTACATGGTGCGAATGTCGAGCAGGAAATCTGTGACCTCGCTCAGCATCGGGCCACCAAGGACACTGTCTGCGATGCGGAGGATCGGCTTCGCCGTGAACCGATAGATCAGACCTCTTCCCGGAAGGTTCGAACCGGTGAGCCACTTGAGGAGCTTGCCTGAGATCAGGTCGTTGGCCATCGACGGTGCCTGGAAGAAGTCGATGCCTCCGCCAGATGGTGGTGTGTCGACAACGATCACGTCGAAGCGCTTGGACT
>JAUVQC010000091.1 GCA_030598305.1 Actinomycetes bacterium | reverse complement strand
GAGATCGACCTCGACCTGCCACTGTTCACAGACGGACCTCTTGCCGAGGCCCTCGAGGATGGACAGATCACCCAGGCCGAGTGGGATGCGTTCATAGAGCAACGCAAGGCTGACCACCAGGCACGCAGAGACGTAGCACCCGACTCGGTAACCGGTTAACCGAACCGTTCGGGTCTTTTGGCGTGGCGTGCGGGGCGATATTACCGCAAGCCACGCCAAAAAGGGGGGCTCGTTCGGCTAGTTCTCTATGAGGAAGTCGACGATCGCGGCTCTGTACTCCTCAGGAGACTCGTTCCACGATCTGACGTGGCTCGCCTTCGTCTCGACGAGTGTTGTGATGTCAGGTCTGAGGCGCACCATCTCCTGGCTGGTTGCGAGTGGGACGGACGTATCCGCGGACCCGTGGAAGATCAGCATCGGAGCGTGCAGCTCACCTGTCTGTGCCAGATAGTTCGTGGTATCCCAGTCGATGTCGAAGCGCCAGGTCGCGATCCACTTTGCAAATGTCGACAACGACTCGGGTATTGCGGCTCCGATGAGAGGCAGCGTTGTGTTGGCGGCTTGGAAGTCGACCGTGGCCTCGAAGTCGAAGGCGGGGGAGTCGAGGATGACGGCCCTCGTGCGATTGCGCAGCGGTGACTGGGTCAGGTAGCTCGTGACGACGGCACCGCCCATCGAGTAGCCGACGAGGATGTGGTCAGTGGATCCATTCTCCTCGGCGTAGAGGACCGCTGCATGGAGGTCCTTCCATTCGGTCGCTCCGAACCGGTGGTAGCCACTCGGGTCCTCTGTCGTTCCGGGATCGTTGCGGTAGTGGATGACGAGAATCGGATAGTCGAGTGCGTGGAGGATCGGGATGATCCTGAGCGCCTCGGTGAGGTCCGCACCCTTGCCGTGTACGAAGATCGCCCAGGTCTTCGAGCCGCCGTCGATGTACCAGGCCGGGAAGCTGTCGATATCGGAGTTGTACCGCACTGTCTCGAACGGGATTCCGAAGGCTTGTTCTGGATCGCCGCCGAAAGCACTCGCATCGAGACGCGTCTCCGTTCCGACCGTTGGCGTCACACCATTTGGGCCCGCAAGCCGGACATCGATGCGGTCGCCTGATTCGGTTTCGTTCGACGAGAGGAGTTCCGTGGTCGTGATGTACCCGCTGGGCCACCCAATCCCTTCGACGCCGGGTTGACCGATCTGGTCATCTGACCCGGTGTCTGTAATCGAGATCTGTGACCCTGTCACAGCTGAGATGGACAGGTTGTACTCATGGTCATATGACTCAGGTGGAACAAGGGCGCCGTCCCTGATCTCTCCTGAGTAATAGAAGCCTGCCGCGAGGAAGAGGATCGCGGCGACCACGACGATCCAGCTGGCAACGCGTACCAACGTCCAGAATAGGGAACGGGCCTTCTTGCGGGTCTTCGGTTGGCTAGGAGGGTGCCCGGCGCCGGTTCTCATTCCCATGATTCCCCCAGTCTTCCTTGGATGGATCTTGTGGATACCCTACCCCCATGTTTCGATGTCGTCCCTCTGAATCGGCGCGTCGATTGCCCATGGGCATAGTGATGGGTCTCGTGTTCGTTGCATGCTCCGGTGGCGGCGGCTTCAGCGACTCGGCGACCGGACCTGGAGCGCCAGGTGGCGAGGTGACGGTGGCGGATCGTGACACTGGTGCGTTCTCCCAACCGGCGGCGAATCTCTCGGACGGCCTGGCGGCAGATGACCGCAGGCTCCTCCTTCTGTTCGTCAAGTCGCTGTAGCGTTCCCGCAATGGCATCGCTCACGTCGATCACGGGTCTGGGAAGATCGTTCGATCCCCGCCTCCGCTCGCATCGTCTGGCGTTCTCCGGAGTACTGCTCGCCGCTGTCGTGTACACGGCCATCGCCGTTGTCGACGACAGGCCATTGTCGGGTGCCCTCATGGCGGGAGTCATCGTCTTCATAGCCTGGGCGATCGGACGCGAGCTGGACCCGGATCGTCCCACCGTTGCTGTGTGGGCGATGCCGGTCGCCTTTGCCGCTCTTGTGTATGACATGCCGTCGGCACTTGCCTCGGCGATCGCTCTCATCGGGATACGGGTTGTGGCTGGGACGATCGGTGGGCGCGTGACATGGCTCGATGTGGGTGTGCTCGCATTGCTCGGGTTCGCGGCCGGCTCCGAGCAGGTTCTCTGGCTTGTTGGCCTCGCTCTGGCGATATGGCTGCTGAGTGCCCCAGAAGTGGGGTCGTTGCGCTACATCGCCCTCGCAACTCTCGTCGCGGGATTGGTCGTCGGCGCGTGGATGGCTGATGCGCCAGCAGTCGAGATCACCCAGGATGCATATCTTCTCGCTGCCTTCGGCGGTGCGGTGATGTTGCTTGCCATGAAACCGAGCGTGGTGATCTCCCCGACGGATGCTCCAAGCGGTGACATCGATCCTGACCGTGTCGGGTTGGCACGCAAGGTCGCCGGTGCGTTCCTCATGTGGGCGGCAGTTATGGGCGGTGTTGCCGGCTTCTGGATGATCAGTCCCGTGCTTGCGGCTCTCAGCGCGACGGCGTTCGCGAAGTGGTTCAGTCCGGGCGCATAGCCAGGCTCGGTCGGGGCTACCGGGCCCTGGCTCGAATCCTTCCACAGATCGTGCAGATGTGCCTTCCGGGACCGGACCCGGCAACCACCCTGTGGTCCCATGTGTGCTGATGGTCCGTGCCACGAAGGTTTGGGTCGACGGGGACCCGGTCCAGACCGAAAATGTCGTACCGACGGGCGGTATCGAGCGAGCGGATCCACATGCTGGCTCGCTTTTCCTTCGGCTCTTCTTTCTTCTCTTTCGGCTTCTGTTTCTCGTTCGTCTTCTTCGTCTTCTTGATCGTCTTGGTTTTCTTCTCCTTCGGCTCCTTCGGCTCCTTCTTTGGCTTTTCCTTCTTTGGCTTCTTCGTGCCCTGCTGCTTCTTCTTCTTCTGTGGCCTTCGTTCCTTGCGATTCTTCTGCGGTGGTTCCGGTTTGGTCACCAGCGGGTGGTCGTGTAGGTCGTTCGGCTCGTCAGGAACAAGGATCAATAGATCACCCTCAGCAGCGAATTCGAATGATTCGGCGTCGATCGACTGGATGGTCACCGCAGTGGATGGCCAGCTGCCCAACACCGTGCCATCGGCCCGCATTGTGATCATGCCGGCCGAGAGCGTGAGCTTCACCGCGAGCGCGTCCGTCTCATCGGGACTCCGTATGGATCCCGAAATGATCGTTTCCGGGTCGTCAGTCGACCCGTTCCCGGAGCGCCGGGTCCTTGACCGTCTAGGTGACACGGTGCTATTTCCTCCAGCAGATGTCTGCAGCGCAGATGATGTCCACGTGATGTCTTCGGCAGCAGCTTGCCCCGACTCAAGCCGAGTTCGGGAATCCACCAGCCCGTGGAAGCATCGCTTCGAGGGGTCTGCCGATGAGGGCTGCCATGTGGTTCGATATGGCGACTATGTCTTCGAGCCCAACACCGGTTTCGATACCAGCCCTGTCGAGCATGTAGACGAGATCATCGGTTGGGATGTTTCCGGTCGCGTTGGGTGCGAATGGACAGCCCCCAAGGCCTCCAACGGATGAATCGAGGGTGGTGATCCCTGCCTGGACAGCTGCATAGGCGTTGGCGATGCCGGTATTGCGGGTGTTGTGGAAGTGTGCCCTCAGGGGGATATCGCCGACAACGTCAGCGACCGCCCCGACGCGTCGCGAGACCGTCCATGGGTCTGCGACTCCGATGGTGTCGGCGATCGCGATTTCCGATACCCCGGTAACAGCGACGGACTCAGCGACGAAGAGGAGTCGGTCGAGGGGGATCTCTCCCTCGAACGGGCAGCCCCACGAGGTGGCGATTGTGGCGGTCACGGGTACACCAGCCGCTGAGGCATTCTGCACGACCTGGCCGAGCACGTTGATCGTGTCCTCGGTGTCGGTGCCCTGGTTCCTCAGGTTGAACGTGTTCGAGGCAGATACGTTCATGTTGATCTCATCGACCGGTGTGTCTGCGGCCCTGCGCCACCCACGCCAATTGAGGATGAGACCGATGTAGCTGACATCGTCGACTTCGGGAAGGGCAGCCATCACTGCCTCGGCATCTGCCATCTGTGGGACCTTGTCGGGGTGCGCGAACGACACGGTCTCGATCCGGGTGAGCCCAGCGGTCGCGAGACGCGTGATCATGTCGACCTTCTGCTCGGTCGAAAGCATCACTGCCTCGTTCTGGAGGCCGTCCCTCGGGCCGACCTCGACGATCTGCACTCTCTGTGTCATGATCCTCCTCGGCTGCAGGGTAAAGGCGCGCGTCCGGCGCTGTGTCGCACGCCCATATGATGGCCGTCCACAACCCAAGAGGTGACGTTGCGATGACGGTTTCTGCTGACGAATTCAAGAGCGTTATGTCGAGAGTTGCCGCGACGGTCACCGTCGTGACAGCCAACGGGGACGATGCACCTGTTGGTCTGACAGTGTCAGCGTTCATGTCCGTTTCTGCTGACCCAGCAATCGTGCTCGTCTGTGTAGACAAGTCGACTGCCTCCCTCCACGGGATGCTCGATGCGGACGGGTTCACCGTGAACATCATGCCCGAGTCCGCTGGCGAGGAAGCGATGCTCTTTGCAACCCATGGTGCCGACAAGTTCGGTAGCTCCCGGTGGCACGATGCCGGTGTTTCCGATGCCGGACCTGTGCTCGAATCAGCCCTCGCACACCTCGAGTGCATCACGTCCGATCGCCACGATGTCGGTGACCACTGGGTGATCTACGGCCGGGTCGTCTCGACCGGCATCGCGGATACCGACACATCACCCCTGGTCTGGCACGACCGCGGTTTCGCAGGTATCACTCGCTGAGAGGCATCACCCTGTCACGATGACAGAGTTGAGTATGAAGTCGATGATCGCTTTCTCCTCCGCGAAGGTTCCGCGAGGCGCGATGATCGTGACGTTCACCGCAAGGGTCTTCTCGTGCAGGTATACGTAGCGTTGAAATGCGAGGAGTCCTGTCGTATCGGTTGACCCCGTAATGAGTGCCACAGGCAATCCTTGAAGGTTCGTCAGGTACTCCTCTGACGTGACCTCCGATGTGTCGAGGATCATCGACCCCACGAACGTCACGTACTCCTCGAGTTCGGTCTCGCCGAACCCAGCTGCAACGAGGTCCTCCGTGAGGATCATGACAAGGAAGTCATCGCCATTCAGCCAGGCAGCGTCGGCATCGAGTCCGGCATCTCTGATGTCTCGATCGGTTGCTCGTTCCCAATGCGTTGGTATCTGGATCTGGAACGGCCAGTGTTCAGCGGTTGTGATCGCCGACACCGTGCCCCCAGGAGGTGGGACCACCTCAGCAGTACGAAATCCGTATCCTCCAAGATCCCAGGACTCGACGACTACCACGTCGCCATCACCGTCGGGAACCAACCCGGCGAGGTCTCCGCGAGTCGAGGTCGATGTAACGTCGATGGAGGTGATCACGAGATCGGCGTTGACCGTGACCTCGACCGATTGCACGTCGGGGTCACCTGGATATGTGCCGGTCAGGTGGTATCCGTCTCCGGAGTCCTCTGCGGTGATGGACGCGAGCTCCAATCTGCCGTTGAGGGCATCATCCACCGCGTCCGGGTCCCCCTCGTCATCATCGATCTCCCATGCACCAGAGATCGGGTTCTGAGAATGGTCGACACGGTCCACCTCCCGGACTCCCCAGACAAGTGTCCCTTCAAGGTCGCCTTGAGCCACCTCGAGTGTGGAGGTGATCCAATGGTTGTCCCGCGATGTTTGCCCACCCAGTAGCGACGCGGACACGTAGATCGCCTCGGGGGCGTCCGCATCCGAGATTGCGAGCGTGCCCGACGCCTGGAACGATTCCTGAGCCGCCATTGCAGCGTTCACTGCACCAAGCAGCCCTGCGGGGTCATCGGTCAACGGTGGCTGGGTCGTCGTGGTGGTGGTGGCTGGCGTCGTGGTGGTCGCCTGAATCGTCGTCGTGGCGCCAACGGTGGTTGTGG
>JAUVQC010000134.1 GCA_030598305.1 Actinomycetes bacterium | reverse complement strand
CTGGACCGAGCGGTTGCTCCATCCCATACCGAATCAGGTGTGCCGAGGATGGCGTCGATCGCGGCTCGCTCCTCAGCCGTAGGCGCGTCAGTCGTAGTTTGGTAGTCGATGGCGTTTCTCCTAGAGCTTTTCGATGCGAACGGCAGTCGCCTTGAATTCCGCGGTGCCGGACTTGGGGTCCCATGCGTCGATGGTGAGCTGATTGACGTCGACGTCGTCCGGCGCGTGGATTGCCATGAACACGAGGCCCACACGTAGCCCCCGAACAAGTCGGACGGCTGCTTCGATCGAACCACGGCGCGACGATATCTTGACCTTCTCTCCCTCGTCAATACCGAGGTCAAAGGCCTGTTCCCTTGTCATGTCGAGAACTGTGTCTGCCCTTATGGGCGAGCGGTAGCCACCTGATTGGACTCCGGTGTTGTATGAGTCGAGCCTGCGGCCTGTCGTGAGTCTGATCGGGTACTCGTCGTCAAGCGGATCGACCGGTGGGACCCATTCGACCGCCGAGAACGGTGCAGGTTCGCGTGGCATTGGATCCTCCCACAACCACCCGTGGAGGAATGGCGTTCCGGGATGATCTTCGTCGGGGCACGGCCACTGGAGGCCTCCGTGCTCCTCGAGACGGTCGTATGACATTCCGGCATGCATCGGCGACAGGCTGCGCAGCTCGTCCCAGATCGTCTCGGCGGTTTGGATGCTCCATTCGTGACCGAGTTGAATCGCGAGCAGCGTGATGATGTCCTCGTCCGTCTTGGCATCACCAGGAGGGTCGAGCGCCTTTCGAACACGTTGGACACGCCTCTCAGACGATGTGACGGTGCCATCGGATTCGGCCCAGCCTGCTGCAGCGGGGAGAACGACGTCGGCCATCTGCGCGGTCTTTGTGAGAAACATATCCTGGACCACGAGGTGATCGAGTCCTTCGAGAAGCCGCAGCGTTCTGCTGATGTCTGCCTCGGACTGCGCGGGATTCTCTCCGATCACATACAACGCAGCGAGATCGCCGTGCTCCATGGCATCGAACATCTGGGACAGATGCCATCCTGGATTCGCCGGCACGGTCGTTTGCCAGACCTCCTCGAATCTTGCTCTCACGTGGGCATCAGTGACGTCCTGGAATCCAGGGAACTTGTTTGGGAGGGCACCCATGTCCCCACCACCCTGGACGTTGTTCTGGCCACGAATTGGGACGAGACCTGATCCCCATCTTCCGACATGGCCGGTGAGGAGTGCGAGGTTGATGAGCGAAAGCACGTTGTCCGTCGCGTTGGCGTGCTCGGTGATACCGAGCGTCCAACACAGCTGAGCGGTCGGTGCCTTGGCAAAATCATGGGCGAACTCACGGATCGCCTCCCCAGGTACGCCCGTGACCGCTTCGCCGCGATCGAGGGTCCAGGATTCGACAGACTCGGCGTAGGCATCGAAGCCCGAGGTTGAGTGTTCGATGAATTCGGTGTTGGTCAACCCAGCAGTGATGATCTCACGAGCAACGGTGTTGGAGAGTGCAATGTCGGACCCGACATCGATCCCGAGCCATGTATCAGCCCACTCGGCTGAATCTGTCCTGCGTGGGTCAACGGTGTACATCTTGGCGCCATTGCGGACGCCCTTGGCGAGGTGGTGGAAGAAGATCGGATGGGCGCTGCGCGCGTTGGAACCCCACAGGATGATGAGGTCCGTGGTCTCTATCTCCTTATAGGAGGAGGTGCCTCCCCCGGCTCCGAACACTGCCGCCAGACCGGCGACCGATGGAGCGTGTCAGGTCCGGTTGCAACTGTCGATGTTGTTCGTCCGGAGCACTGTCCGTGCGAACTTCTGTGCCATGAAGTTCATCTCGTTGGTTGCTTTCGAACACGAGAACATGCCAGTTGCCGCGGGATCATTGCGCTCGAAACCATCAGCCGCAGCCGCGAGGGCGGTGTTCCAGTCAGTCGGCTGGAGTTCGCTGTCGACTCGCACCAGCGGCGTGGTCAGCCGCTCATATCGCTTACCCATCTTCACCTCCCTTCGACGGAAACCCACGGTACCACCCAGTCTGACACCGTTCGTGCGTCAGACGATGCGGCGGTCGCTCGCCCAGCGGGCGAGTTCGTGACGGTTGGAGAGCTGGAGTTTGCGAAGAACCGCCGAGACGTGCGTCTCGACCGTCTTGGTGGAGATATCCAGACGACGGGCGACTTGCTTGTACTGATAGCCGCGGGCGATCTGGCGGAGTACCTCCTGCTCCCGGGGTGTGAGTCGGTCCAGTTCGGGATCCTCCTCGATCGGCAGCGCCTTCGAGAATGCCTCGAGGACGAAGCCGGCAAGAGAAGGCGAGAAGACGGCGTCTCCCGAGTCGACGCGACGGATGGCGTCCGCGAGTTCTTCCGGTGAGATGGACTTCGTCACGTAGCCACGGCAACCTGCGCGAATCATTGCGATGACATCATGGGGTGCATCCGAAACCGAGAGAGCGAGGAAGCACACATCTGGGTTCGTTTCTGAGATGTTGTTCACGACCGCCACACCGCCACCGCCCGGCATGTGTACATCGATCAGGACCACGTCCGGTTTCGTCGCTCGGATCTCGTCAATGGCGCCGTCGACATCGCTGGCGACTCCGACGACTTCGAAGTCACTCTGGAGTTCGGCTCGCACACCGGTGAGGAAGAGGGCGTGGTCGTCGACAAGGAATACGGAGGTCATAAGTTCTCTCCCGGCATTGTCAGATGTACTTCCGTGCCAGCTTCGGATGACTCGACTGCGGCAGTACCACCGTTGCGTACCATACGCCCACGGATGGACTCAGCTATGCCCTTGCGATCATCGTTGACAGTGGCGGGGTCGAACCCGCTGCCCTGGTCTGTCACGAACACCTCGATGCCATTGACCGTTGCCTCGGCGAAGACGGACACCTTGTCTGCACCCGAGTGATTGGCAGCGTTCATCATTGCTTCGGCTGCTGCTCCCACGAGTGCCCTCTGTGTCGCCGGCGGGAGTTCGTCATCACCAACGACGACGACCGAGATGGGAATGTCGTGGGCTTCCTCGACCCGAGATGCGGCAGCTCCCAGCGCCCCACGGAGGGTCTCCTCGTCAGATGCATCGGGGTTGTAGAGCCAGGCGCGAAGATCCCGCTCCTGGGCCCGTGCAAGTGTGACCATCTTCTTGGGGTCATCGGTCCGTTGGATGAGCGCGAGTGATTGGAGAACCGAGTCGTGAAGGTGGGCTGCCATCTCGGCACGCTCTTCGGAACGAATTCGAGCGCGACGTTCCGTTCCAAGGTCCTCGACGAGGGACCAGAGCCACGGACCGCCCACTATGAGGAAGCCGACAAGGGTGAGGATCGTTGCAACGACGAGGGCACCGGCGGATTCGAGTGCATCGAGTGAGGTGAGTACGAAAGCGAGGCCCGCAACCATCATTCCCAGACCGGCAAGGACGAGCCACCAGGGCCGCCTCGACGTACCCATGACGCCCTGGAGGGATTGCTCATAATTGAATCCGCTCGTGTCGATTGCGATAGCGAGACCGAAGAGCACGAGGACGATGGGCCATGTCACAGGACCGAACCAGAGACCGATGCCCTGGAAGAGGAGCATCACTGCAATGAACATCGCCCCGAGTCCGGCCTTCTGTTGGACGGTCGTGGTGGATGGTTCTGGTTCCTCAGCGGCCTCGGGAACGAGCAGTGCGGCGAGTACGTAGATGACCAGACCGAACCCTCCTGCGAGCATCGCGGAGAGGAACGCGGCACGGATGTAGATCGGCCTGATGTCGAGCCATTGGCCCACTCCACCGGCCACGCCGGTCAGGAGTCGGTCGCTCTTTGAGCGTCGAAACGGCCAGGGGATGGATTGGTTCTCGGAAGTGACTGCCACAATGGACCAATGGTGTCACACGCCGTGCACTGTCACAACTGGGGACGACCCTGAGTGAACCCTGAGACCTCAGGAATCTCGGGGATGTTTCCCGATTGTCTCCGTTGGGGATTCACGACAGGATGATGACATGACTGGAAACAACACCAACCAAAGCCCAGCAACCACGTTGAGGCGATCTGCAGATCACAAGATCTTCGCAGGGGTGTGCGGAGGGCTCAGCGAGCACTTCGGCATCAACGCCTGGTGGTTCCGGTGGGCATTCATCATCCTGGCGTTCTTCGGACTCGCCGGAGTCGCCCTCTACATACTCGCTTGGCTACTGATTCCCCGTGCAGACGGTTCGGAATCTGTCGCCGGGGGATGGTTCGATGACCTCGACATGACCGATGCGGGAACACTCTTCGGAGTCGTTCTTATCGGGGTCGCGGCATTGATCGTCGCCACCAGCGTGTTCCACATCTCGGGGGCGATCGTCATCGCTGCCGGACTCGGTATCGTCGGATACCTCCTCTACAGGGGAGATCTCCGGCCGCCGATGAATGTGACGATCACCAGGAACGAGGACGACCCCGGTCCGGACGG
>JAUVQC010000113.1 GCA_030598305.1 Actinomycetes bacterium | reverse complement strand
GATGCAGTCCTGGTCGTCACGCCTGGCACCCTCGTGCGCAATCGGGTACAGCCCATTGCGGAGTACTACATGCGCACGGCCGACTCGTCCCCACTCCCCGTGTTCCTCTACACCGTGCCGCCGGTCACCGGGTACGAGCTTCCAATCCATGCGATCCTGACACTCGCCTCTCATGGGAACATCGCGGGTATGAAGGACAGTGGCGGTGACGTCGAACGTCTGGACAACCTCGCGACAGTTCTGTCTGATGGATTCATCGTGTATGCAGGGAGTTCCCGAGCTCTCGCGCAGAGCGCCGCCCGGGGAGCCGTTGGTGCCATCACGGCGAGCTCCAACTATGCATGGGCGCTTGCCGATGGTGCGGTGTCCGGTGATTGGTCAGCCCAAGAGGCCCTGATAGAACTCGTATCCATCGTCGAACCCCACGGCGTACCCGGAACCAAGTTTGCAGCCTCCCTGGCAGGCATGCAACCCGGTCGAAGCCGGCTGCCCCTCCAACCCTTGAGCAGCGACGCAGAGGACGAAATCCGCGCCGCCTTCTGACTTCCGACAGCAATACCCCCCGTGGTGTGCGATTGCGCACTGTGGTAGTTACCGTTTCGAACGATGAAACTCGGAATCCCCAATGAACAAGCAAAGAACGAGAAGCGCGTCGCCATAGCTCCGGCATCGATCGCATCGTTCACCGACCTCGGATTCACCGTCTCGATCGAGAGTGGAGCTGGCACGTCGGCTGGATACCCGGACAGCGCATTCGCTGAAGTCGGGGCCAACGTCGTCCAAAGCCTCGCCGACGGTGAACCGATCGACCTCCTCGTCAGGATCACGCCACCGGGCGATGGCGACCGAGCGATACTTGCACCATCGGGTGTCATCATCGGTCTCGTCGATCCGGCAGCGAACAGTGACCTCTATGCCACCTGGGGTGAGAGCGGTGTGACCACGATCTCCATGGAGATGGTTCCCCGAACCACGATTGCCCAGGCGATGGACGCCCTCTCCAGCCAGGCGAACGCTGCGGGATACGCAGCCCTCCTCCTGGGCGTCACAGAACTCCCGAAGTTCATGCCGATGCTCGTTACCGCCGCTGGCACGATCCCACCCGCGAACGTGCTCATCCTCGGCGTTGGCGTCGCAGGGCTCCAGGCGATCGCTACAGCCAAGCGTCTCGGCGCTGTGGTCTATGCATACGACATCAGGCCCGAGACCAAAGAACAGGTCGAGTCACTCGGCGGTCGCTTCATCGAAGCGCCAACCCAGAAGATGGATGAAGGTGGCTACGCCCGTGCCGTCGACGAAGAGACCGAGACCAGGCAGAAGGCTGCACTGGCGGAAGCTGTTGCGGCCGCCGACCTCATCATCACAACCGCTCAGGTTCCCGGACGCAAGGCACCGAGGCTCATCGACGCCTCGATGGTCGCCGCGATGAACCCGGGGTCGATCATCATCGACATGGCCGCATCCTCGGGCGGAAACGTCGAAGGATCACTGCCCGATGAACGTGTGGAGGTATCCGGCGTGACCATCCTGGGCCCGAGTGATCTGGCGTCCCGGGTCGCGACAGACACGAGTCGGATGTTCGGGCGAAACGTGCTTGAGCTCGTCAAGCGAATGGTGGACGAGGGGGTCATGACCGTCGACCCCGAAGACGCGGTCGTCGGCCCGGCAATCGTTGCACCGAAGCAAACACCACCTCCCGAACCAATGGATACAACCGAATTCGAACCACGTGAAAGCGAGGCCTCCGAATGAGCGCCGAGTTCATCGCAGGCATCGTTGTCTTCGTCCTGGCGGCATTCGTCGGGTTCGAGGTCATCGCAAAGGTGCCGCGCACCCTTCATACGCCTCTGATGTCTGGCGCAAATGCCGTGTCGGGCATCACGATCGTTGGTGCGATCATCGTCGCGTCCAACGGCGGAGGAACCCTCGCAGCCGTACTCGGCTTTCTCGCTGTGACATTCGCCATGATCAATGTCGTTGGTGGCTTCATGGTGACCGACCGCATGCTCGAGATGTTCAAGAAGATCCCGAGTAAGCGCTCATGATCGAACTTGCTTACCTCGCCGCAGGCGTCCTTTTCATCGTCGGCCTCAAGGGGCTGACCTCACCACGGACCGCACGTCGCGGCAACCGTATCGCAGCCATCGGCATGCTCGTTGCCATCGTCGTGGTTGTCATCGAACAACTCGGCCTCGATACGAGGGTCGTCTGGGGCATTGTCTTTGCGGGTGTCGTCGTCGGAGGTGGCATCGGCGCATTACTTGCCATCCGAGTCCAGATGACCGATATGCCGCAACTGGTTGCAGCATTCAACGGTTTCGGAGGTGGATCGTCGGCGCTGGTGGCAGCTGCGGCGGTCGTTGCAACGAGTGCCGTGATGCCGACCGAGACAGCCGTCACAACGTCTTTGTCTCTCATCATCGGTGCAATCACACTCACTGGGTCCTTCATTGCCTTCGGCAAGCTCCAGGGCATCGTTCCCTCCAAGCAGGTCTTCCTCCCCGGTGGGACTGCCACGAACGGAGTAATCGCATTGATCGCTGTGGGAGCCGCTGGCTATGGCATCTTCGCTGATTCCACGGTCGGGTTCTGGGTCGCAACCGCACTCGCTCTCGTCCTGGGTATCACGGCCGTTCTGCCTATTGGCGGTGCGGACATGCCGGTCGTGATCTCTCTGCTCAACTCGTTCTCTGGCATCGCCGCAGCGATGGCGGGATTCGTTATCGGTAACCAGGCACTCATCGTCGGTGGCGCGCTCGTCGGCGCAGCAGGATTGATCCTCACACTGGAAATGGCTGTTGCAATGAACCGCTCGATTCCGAGCATCCTTTTCTCCCAATTCGGAGGAGGAGCAACCGCGGAGGACATCGGTACCAAACCCGTGAACCGTGCAAACGCGGACGACGCCGCGATCGCCCTTGCCTATGCCCAACGCGTGATGATCGTTCCCGGATACGGCCTTGCCGTTGCTCAGGCTCAGCACGCGGTGAAGGACCTTGCCAACGCCCTTGAGGATAGAGGCATTGAGGTCACCTACGCGATACATCCGGTAGCAGGCCGTATGCCCGGGCATATGAACGTGCTACTTGCTGAGGCAGACGTCTCCTACGATCTGCTGCTTGACCTCGAACAGTCGAATCCGAAGTTCCCGCAAACTGACGTGGTCCTCATCGTCGGTGCGAACGATGTGGTGAACCCATCGGCAAAGACGGACCCGGACAGTCCTATTTACGGAATGCCCATCCTTGATGTGGACGAAGCCAAGACAACCATCGTGGTCAAGCGAAGCCTCTCCCCTGGTTTTGCCGGCATCGACAATCCGTTGTTCTACGAGGACACGACGCTCATGTTCTTCGGGGATGCCAAACAAGCCCTCGAGGATGCTCTGACTGCGGTCGAAGCGCTCTGACATGGAACTGAGCGACGTCCAACACAGGCGCCGCATGGTTCGCAACTACACCGATGAGCCCGTTGAGGCCGAAGCGATCAATAGGATCGTTGATGCGGGTGTGCGTGCACCATCGGCCGGGTTCAGCCAGGGCCAGCGGTTCGTGATTGTCACCGATGCCGATGCACGTATGGCGGTCGCGAAAGCAGCAGGTGAAGATGCGTACGTGCAACAGGGCTTCGACCCATGGATCTCGAAGGCTCCCGTCCACATTGTCATCTGCGCTGACAGGCAGGCCTATGTCGATCGGTATGACGTACCAGACAAGGGTGGCACCCAGGACTGGGAAGTTCCCTACTGGTGGATCGATGCAGGGGCATCAATGATGGCGATCCTGTACGCAGCGGTTGATGAGGGCCTCGCTGCGGGTTTCCTCGGAACACACTCACTCGATGACCTGCGTTCGGTCCTTGGCATTCCCGCTGACATCCTGGTCGCAGGCGTCGTCACGATTGGCCACCCTGCGCCCGATCGCCGGTCAGGAAGCCTCTCGCGCGGGCGAACATCACACGACACCGTCGTGCACCGGAACGGCTGGTAGCTCGCCTGCTGGCAACCGCCGAACGCCTAGTCTCCCTCTATCGAGATCACAGGAATGCACTGAACCTCTCACTCACATCACGCGCGCCGTACGCCCCACCGATCGAGTTCGTCGAACGTAAGGGCACCGGTCACCCGGACACCATCTGTGACCATCTCGCAGAGGAGCTCGCGAGACAACTCGCCAGGGACTACGAGCGGTACACCGGCGCCGTACGTCACTTCAACGTGGACAAGGCAATACTTGCCGCTGGCTCCGTCGACATCGGATACGGCGGAGGAACGCACACGAAAGCATCGCGACTCGTCCTCGTTGGCAAGGCGACGTTCGGATTCGATTGGGCACCCAACCCCGAGGAGCTCGCCGTTCAATACCACTCTCGTTTGATGGAGCTGCTCCCGGACGCGAAGCCAGAGGCATTCGATGTCGAAGTGTGGCTCAACCAGTCGTCGGCTGATCTTGCTGCCGTCGTCCATGCTGAGACGATTGCGCCTCTCGCGAATGACACGTCCTTCGCTGCTGTCTCCATGCCACGATCGATCCTCGAGCGGATCGTTCACGACGTCGAGACACATCTCAACTCGGATGACTATCGCAGGACCACGCCGATCGGACGAGACATCAAGGTGATGGGCGCCCGCGTTGGGGACGACATCACCGTGACCGTGGCCTCCCCGGTCCTCGCTGAAGATGTCGCGAACCGCGACGAATACAACGCCGTCGTGAACGAGGTTGAGGAGGAGGCGAGCCGAGTCGCTTCGGCAATCGCAGAGAGGCCTGTCACCGTTCAGGTGAACCAAGCCGACCAGGAGGATTCCGTATACCTCACCCTGAGCGGGACGTCGGCCGAGGCAGGCGATGACGGCCAGGTCGGGAGAGGCAACCGATTCGGTGGACTCATCACGCCATACAGGCCCATGAGCCTCGAGGCGGCCGCAGGGAAGAATCCGGCTTCCCATGTCGGCAAGACGTACCACGCCATCGGATACGACATCGCCCAGAGGATGATCGCTGAGACCAGCGCAAGCGAGGTAACGATGAGGCTGCTGTCCTCCATCGGCCACTCGGTCACCGAGCCCCAGGCCGTCCATATCGAAGCCGCGGGTAATCCGGATGAGGCTCAGGTACTCGACATCGCCGAAGACTGCTTTGCTGACTGGGCGGGTGTCACAGAACGCCTCATCGATGGTGAGTACGAGCTCTACTGACGTGGAGTCATTCACCGAGCACGCTTATCGGTTGGACGAACAGGATCCGCTCGCCGGCTTCCGGGACCGATTCGTCATAGAGGATGACTACATCTACCTCGACGGCAACTCCCTCGGTCGACTTCCGATCGACACG
>JAUVQC010000106.1 GCA_030598305.1 Actinomycetes bacterium | reverse complement strand
GAGCCAGAAGCTGAGGCTGCCTCCGAAACCGAGGCGTAGTTGTCCAGATCTCCTGGCGCGTCTGTAGGCGGCCAGGCGGTCATCGAGGGCGTCATGATGCGCGCCCCGGACGCCTGGGCTGTCGCAGCACGACGGCCCGACGGAATAATCGAGGCGAAGCGCAACGAGCTTCCCGCCCTCTCTTCGAGGAACCCACTCGCGAAAGTGCCATTCCTACGCGGCGTGTTCGTGCTCATCGAGGCGATGACACTCGGGTTCCGAGCGCTCTCGTGGTCCGCTGAGAAGTCGGGCGAGGAAGAAGAAGAGATCGGTCGCAAAGAGATCATCTTCACGATGGTTATCGCCATTGTCGGTGCGCTCGCGATCTTCGTCCTCGCTCCTGCATTCGCTGCCAACTGGCTCAAGGACCTACTCGGTGGGAACTCGATTCTCTTCGTGATCATCGATGGAGCCCTGAGGATCGGTCTCATAGTCGGCTACATCTGGCTGATCGGGCGCAGCGCCGAGATCCAGCGGGTGTTCCAGTATCACGGTGCTGAGCACAAGACGATCCATGCGTATGAGAACGGCGATCCGCTCGACATCGAGTCGATCCAGAAGTACAGCCCACGCCACCCACGGTGCGGGACATCGTTCATCATCATCGTTGCGATGGTCGCGTTCGTCGTCTTCCTCACGCTCGCCCCACTGCCGTTCGGATGGCAGGTCGCCGCTCGCATCCTGCTCATCCCTGTGATCGCAGGGATCTCCTACGAGATTCTCAAGGCTGCAGCTGGTCACTCGTGGGTCGCGTGGGCATCCAAGCCGGGCATGTGGATCCAATCGATTACGACAAAGGAACCATCAGATGATCAGATCGAGGTCGCCGTGGCTTCCCTGATCGCTGCCCTCGAACCATCAGAGGTTGAATCCGTCAAGGCACGGGGAGCGATTGTTCCCGCCGCGCTCGCAGCAGAGTTCGATCTCGGACTGTCGAATGGATGACAGCCTCAGAGGCCGACTTGCGGCCACCGAGGTCGCGTTCGAAGAGGTCCTTTCACAGCTTGTCGATCCCGATGTGCTTGGCGATCAGAACCGCTATCGCGAGGTAACGAGGAGGCACTCGGCGTTGAAGCCCGTTGTTGATGCGTACCGGAAGTACGTCGAGGCCGAGGCGGAGATCGCCGACGCGCGGGAACTCGTCAATCTCGAGGACGATGCCGAGATGGTCGACTATCTCAACGAGACCATCGCATCCAGGACGTCTGAACTCGAAGATCTTGAGTCTGAACTACGGGTGCTGCTTGTGCCGAAGGACCCTGACGACGAGAAGGACGTGATCGTCGAGATCAGGTCAGCTGCTGGCGGAGACGAAGCCGCGCTCTGGGCTGGTGACCTCTATCGGATGTACGAGCGGTTCGTTGAGCGATCGGGATGGACCATCGAACCAATCGACGTTGCACCAACGGACGGTGGTGGTATCAAAGAGGTCACCTTTGCGGTCAAAGGTAAGGGCGCATATTCGCGGTTCAAATATGAGGCTGGTCCGCACCGGGTTCAGCGTGTTCCCAGGACCGAGTCCCAGGGTCGGATCCATACCTCGATGGGTACCGTTGCGGTGCTCCCCGAGGTTGAAGAGGTTGAGGTCGAACTGCACGACAATGACCTCATCGTTGAAACCATGCGGTCCCAGGGACCCGGTGGACAGTCGGTGAACACCACTGACTCGGCCGTGCGGATCACGCACAAGCCGACGGGGATCGTCGTGTCGTGTCAGGACGAGAAGTCCCAGCTCCAGAACAAGCTGAAGGCGATGCGAGTGCTACGCGCTCGGCTGTATCAGATCCAACTTGAGGAGCAGCAGGGGGAGCGGGCATCGGTGCGCAGGTCCCAGGTCGGTTCGGGACAGCGTTCCGAGAAGATCAGGACGTACAACTTCAAGGAGAACCGGGTTACCGATCACCGCATCGGCATGACGATCCACTCGCTTCATGACGTACTCGACGGTGACCTCGAAGACCTGCACGCCGCGCTCATCGCCGATGATGTCGCCCAGAGGCTCGCAGAGGAAGTGTGACCGTGTGGTCGCGCGACCTCCTGGCCGAGGCTGACGACCTCCCCGATCACGAGGCCGTGCGGCTTCTCATGGCAGCTACTTGTCGGAATCGATCCGACGTCCTCTTGGGATTCGACGTTTCGAAGACGCAACGCACGACATTCAGCTCCTACGTGGAACGTCGTCGCAGCAAGGAACCACTCCAGTACATCGAGGGCACCGTCCCCTTCGGACCGGTTGTGCTGGGCGTCGATCCCAGAGTCCTGATCCCAAGGCCTGAAACCGAGTACTTGTTCGAGCGCGTTGTGGCGACGGTCGATGTACCGCGCGTGATCGTCGATCTATGCACAGGGAGCGGCAATCTCGCACTCGCTCTCGCTGCGACGTTCCCTGAGGCCGAGGTCTACGCGGTGGATGTGTCAGAGGAAGCTGCAAACGTCGCCCTCGAGAACGCAGCCAGAAACGATCTTGAGGTAACCATCCTTACCGGTGATCTCTTCAGCGTGTTACCGGATGCGATCAGGGGAAGGGTCGATGTGCTGGTATCGAACCCGCCCTATCTCGCTGCGAACGAGCGTACATCCCTGCCAGCTGAGGTACTGGCGGAGCCCGATGTCGCCCTTGTGGCAGGACCTGGTGGGGATGAGGTGCTTGCCTCGATCGCCAGAGATGCCGAAGCGTGGCTATCACCGGGCGGAGTTGTCGCGTGTGAGATATCGGAGTTTCACGGCGATCGAATCGCAGAGCTGTTCAAGCGATACGACGCGACCATTCTCGAGGACCTCACCGGTCGGGATCGTTACGTCTTCGGAAGGCTCAGATTCGGGTAGCGTTGGGGGACACTGCACTGGGAGGGTGTGAATGGACGTTGCGGCAGCAGCAAGGGCCATCAAGCGCGGCGAGATCGTCGGTGTGCCAACGGATACCGTGTACGGGATCGCGGCTGATCTCTATGACGAGGCCGCACTTGAACGCCTCTATGAACTCAAGGGTCGCGACGACGGCAAGCCGATCGCGATCCTTGTTGCGTCTCTCGAGCAGGGGCTTTCGTTGGGAGCAATGTCTGACCGTGCCCTTGAGTTGGCTGACCGCTACTGGCCGGGCGCCGTGACCCTCGTGGTGCCACGCCTCGACACGGCTCCTGATTGGCTCGGGGATACCAAGGCACGCACAGTTGCCCTTCGTTGCCCTGATCATCCGGTTGCCCTTGAGCTGCTCGACCTCACTGGACCTCTCGCCGTCACTTCAGCGAACAAGTCTGACGATGAACCGGTCCGATCCTCGGATGAAGCCCAGGCGATCTTCGATGGCGAGGTCCTCACCTATCTTCCCGGCGACTCGGGCGGCGGGGAACCCTCGACGCTCGTCGACCTCACCCAACCCTCAGAGGTCGTGTTGAGGACTGGCCCGATCGCCCCGTGAAGCAATCCAAATGGCTTGGCATCGGAGTCGGGACACTGATCGCGGCACTCGCCCTGTGGTTCGGCCTGCTCGCCATTCAGTCGAGCAGGGTCACAGGCCTGAGCATCATCGCTATCGGAATCGTCTTCGCCATGTACGCGATGGTGATTTTCAGCGGAGTCGAGGACGGCCAGACGGTGGCGTTCCACTCGTCCCTGTATGCGATCGTTGCTGCAACGACGATGACGGTCGTCTTCACCTCCACCGGTTCGCCGTCATATCTGGTGGCTGCTCCCGTGCTCGCCATTGGTGTCGGTGGGACGGTGGGACTCCCCCCGCTCGGGAACCAGTTTCGGATGCTTACCCGCGTTGGTGGCGTGATCCTGGTGTCGATCATCGCTGTCTCGGTGTACTGGGTTGATCACACCGTGTATGCAATCGTTGCTCCTCTCATGCCCCTGCCGGCGGTCGGCCTTGCGGATCGCATATTCGACCGCGGTCGGGCCGTCGTTGCCGAATGATCGAGAATTGATCGGTTGAGTACGTGGAGTCTCGCCTACTGTTGCCAATCTGGCAGTATCTGACCTGGGTCTTCGTTTCGTCGTGGCATGAGACTAGATTCTCCGAAGCGACACCTCCAAGGGGCAATGCATGACCGATATGAAACCGCTTGCGGAAGCTGATCCGACACTCGCCGCCCTCATCGCCAAAGACGCCCATCGGCAGCGCTCGAAGATCCAGCTCATCGCATCGGAGAACTTCGTCAGCTATGCGATGATGGAAGCATCAGGGTCCGTCCTCGCCAACAAGTATTCGGAGGGCTACCCGGGTCGTCGGTACTACGAGGGTTGCGAGGTCATCGATGAGATCGAGAACCTCGCCATTGACAGGGCCAACAGCCTCTTTGGATCTGAGCACGCAAACGTCCAGCCGCACTCCGGTTCTCAGGCCGTCATGGCCGCGTACCTTGCGGTGCTCGATCCGGGTGACACGATCCTCGGCATGGCGCTCGACCAGGGCGGGCACCTGACCCACGGGTCACCCGTCAACTTCTCGGGGCGGCTCTTCAACTTTGTGCCCTACGGAGTCGACGAGGGAACCGAGCTCATCGACATGGAGAATGTTCGCAAGCTCGCGATCGAGCATCAACCAAAGATGATCGTCGCCGGTTACTCGGCGTACTCGCGCATCATCGACTGGGCTGCCTTTCGCGAGATAGCCGACGAGGTCGGTGCGATCTTCCTCGTCGATGCGGCACACATCATCGGACTCATTGCTGGTGGTTCTCACCCGAATCCTGTCCCGCACGCCCACATCGTTACCGCATCCACCCACAAGGCGCTTCGTGGACCGCGAGGTGGCTTGATCCTCTCAACCGAGGAGTATGCGAAAGCCATCGACAAGGCCGTGTTTCCCATCACCCAGGGCGGTGCGATCAACCACCAGATCGGTGGCAAGGCCCTGTGTTTCAAGCAAGCAGCAGAGCCATCGTTCAGGGACTACGCACTCCAGATCGTACGCAACGCATCCGTGCTTGCCGACACAATGATCGAGTCCGGCGTGAGGGTCGTTGGCGGTGGCACGGAGAACCACATGTTCTTGAGCGATGTCCGATCCATCGATGACGATCTCACGGGCAAGGAGGCGGGAATTCTGCTCGATGAGATGGGGATCACGCTCAATCGCAACTCGATTCCTTTCGACCCTCGCTCGCCGTTCATCACGTCAGGCATCAGGATCGGGACTGCATCGGTGACGACTGCGGGGATGAAGCAGGAACAGATGATCGTGCTTGGTCGCGTCATCGTTGAGATCCTCCGCCAGCGGCACGACACCGCCGTGCTCGATCAACTCCGACCGATCGTCACCGAGCTCATCGACGGTTTCCCCGCGTACCCGGTCGAATTCAACGGTTACGTGTAGGCGGATCTTCTTCAGGTTCCCTTGACTTGTCCCAGCCATGGACACCCACTCGTTCGATGAGTAGGCTTTTGCACGGTTCCCGTTGGGAAGGCAGGCACCATGGAATCGGTAGCGGCCGCGGACGTCAAAGGGACGCAACG
>JAUVQC010000125.1 GCA_030598305.1 Actinomycetes bacterium | reverse complement strand
GTGCCCCCAGGGGAATTCGAATCCCCGTTGCCGCCTTGAAAGGGCGGAGTCCTAGGCCTCTGGACGATGGGGGCAGGGAGCCAACATTGTACAGAAGAGGACCGGCTACGGTCAGGGCAGTATATCTACACGCCGAGCGTGGTGACCATTGGAATCCCGAGCGTTGAACAGCGGGTATCGTTGCGTCATGCCAGATACACCCGAGACGGCACCCATACTGAATTCGGCCGATCCTGAGCTGCACAAGACGCTCGTGAGGATCATCTCAGGAGGCGTTGGGGAGGCAATCGACCGTCTCAAGGTTCTCGCTTCGGAGCTCGATTCTGCCGATGCTGACCCTGAGTCCGTGAGCGCGATTCCGCTCACCACGAACCACGCCGCGATGGTTGTCGTTGGCTATCTTTCCGAATGGCCTGAGCAGATGGCCGCGATACGCACGAACGCGCAGGATATGACGTATCCGCTGGCTCAGTTGTTTGGCGTCGCCTACCACACGGTTGCTGTTCTTGTGGAGGCCACCGGGATCGCCGGGCTGGTGTCGTCCCTGACCGAGCCAACCAGAGTCGCACTCGCCGATGAACTCGACCGGTTGGCCCAGGTGGGCACGGCGGAGTACGCACGCGGCCGTGTACTGTCGGTCCAGGCCTTCGAGCGGTCCATCGATGGCATCATCGGATACCTTGGCGACTCAGATGAGGTCGGAGAGCTCGTGCGAGAGCAGACTCTCGGAATCACCGGTGCAGCAGTTCAGGAGATCCGCGAAACCGGCGCTGCAGCCGATGGCCTCACCGAGGGCGTCTTCCGGAAGCTGCTGGGGCGAAGCGCACGGCCCCTTCCGCCGACGCCTGCGGTCGAGTAGCTGTGTCACGCAACGAGCAATTCCACGTGCTCCAGGGCCGCACCGCCGGATTCGTAACGCGGCTCCTCGCGTATGTCGTAGACCTCGCGGTCATCGCGGGGATCCTCTCTGTTGGCGGTTGGCTGGCAGTTCTCGTCGATACGATCTTCGAGCGAATGGGTCTCGACCCGGGCGTTGACGTGTCAACCATCTACGTGTTCATGATCCCCTGGATCATCGGCTTCTACTTTGTCATGTTCTGGGCCCTGACCGGCAGGACGATCGGGAAGTGGTTCATGGGTCTGAAGGTGATCGGGGAGAATGGTCGATCCCCCACGGTCGGTCGGTCTCTGATCCGACTGATCGGCTATGGACTATCTGCACTGGCATTTTGGGTGGGCTATGCGTGGGTGGTCATCGATGATGAACGCCAGGGTTGGCATGACCACATGGCAAAAACATGGGTCGTGTACGACTATGAGCGCCGAAAGGGCGGCGAGGTCTACCAGTCGTTCCTCGAGCGGAGCAAGGCCTCGGACGAATCTGTCTAGGCGCCCAGCGTCCTGATGTCATCGGCACCGACCCTGGCCGCGTCTGCGGTCCGATCGTCTGGCATTCTCTGGGACTCGAGCTCGGCTTCAACCCGCTTGTTGTAGTGGTCGATCTCGTTGGCGATCACCACGTCGTCCCATCCAAGGAGCGGTGCCATGATCGATGCAACAATGGGTGCGGCGTCGGTACCTCGATCCTCGCACTCGATGGACAGCCTTGTACGTCTCGCAAGGACATCGTCGAGATGGAGCGCTCCCTCGTGGGTCACGGCGAATTGGACCTCCGCTGTCAGGTATGGACCTGAGGGGAGGCGTTCGGCGAGCTTTGGATCAGACGCGGCCAGATCGAGAACAGTCGTCACCTCGGCCCCATATCGTCGGAGTAGGCGCTTGATCTCGTCCTCGGATACGTCATACTCGCTGGCGAGCTCACTGCGTCGGAGGTTCATCGATGAATATCCGGTCGCACCGACGAGCGGGATCTGGTCGGTCGTTGTTGCGGGGATGTCGATGCATGCCGACTCGCACGCACGGTCGACCGTGTCCTCGGCCATCACCCGATACGTCGTCAACTTCCCACCGGCGATCGTGATGAGCCCGGGCACCGGTTCGGTGATGGAGTGCTCTCGAGAGAGTTTCGCCGTTGACTCGGCGTTGCCGGTGACGAGCGGCCGAAGCCCTGCGAACACCCCGACGACATCATCAGGGGTGAGCTGTCGTTCGAGGATCCGATTTGCCTGCTCGAGCACGTAGGCGATGTCCCGCTTGCTGGCCGCCGGATGGGCAAGGTCGAGCTGCCATGGTGTATCGGTGGTTCCAAGGATCCAGAACTCACCATGAGGTATAAGGAATAGGACGCTCTTCTTCGTTTTGGTGATGAACCCGACCGTCGAATCAATGGCCGATCTGGGCACGACGACATGGATGCCTTTTGATGCCGTGACGTCGGTCTCGATATCTCCGACGAGCATCTCGGTCGAATCTGTCCACACACCGGTTGCGTTGATGACAACGGACGCGCCGATTGTGAGCTTCCGACCGGATTCGAGACAGGTAGCTTCGACCGACGTGACACGTCCCTCTTCATCGCGCACGAGACCGGTCACTCGTGCGCTCGACAGGATCCACGCACCACGGTCGGCAGCGGTTCGTGCGATGGCCACGACGAGCCGTGCATCGTCGGTTCCGGCGTCGTAGTAGCGGATTCCACCAACGAACTCGTCCGCCTTGATCCCGGGGAAGACGCGCTTGAGGTCCTTTCGGCTCAAGTGCAACTGATGCGGCAGTGTGCTCTGGCCGAGCTTCGCAAGGCCGTCGTACAGTGCGATGCCCACAGCCATGTAGGCGCGTTCCCATACTCGGTGTTTGATGGGATAGATGAACGGTACCGGCCACACAAGGTGTGGTGCGATCGATTGTCGCAGGAGCCCTCGCTCACGCAGAGCCTCTCGAACCAGCGCGAAGTCGAGCTGCTCCAGGTAGCGCAAACCACCGTGGATGAGTTTCGATGAACGACTTGACGTGCCGGAGGCGAGATCTCGTTGCTCGATGAGAGCAACGGACAGCCCGCGTGAGACCGCGTCGAGGGCACAGCCGACGCCCGTGATCCCTCCACCGATCACGACTACATCGAATTCGCCACCGTCCAACGCCTTGAGGGTTTCGGCTCGATACGAGGGTCCAAGTTGTGTTGTCACAACTCCGAAGCGTAGGCACTGTGGGGTGGTGGGAGGAATCCGGATGCCGGGTCTCAGAAGGCAGCTCTCGGTTGGTCTGTACGCTGAGGGGTATGACTGACATTCGACAACTGACCCAGACATGGATCGACGGTGACCCGGATCCGGTGACGCGGGCCGAGCTGAAGAATTTGCTCGACGCGGGCGCCACGGCGGAGCTCGAGAGTCGAATGGATGGATCATTGGAATTTGGCACTGCGGGACTCCGTGGTGTGGTCGAAGGTGGGTCGAACCGGATGAACCGTGCCACTGTCATTCGAGCGACCGCAGGACTCGCCGCGTATCTTCTTTCGACCACGGACCCTGGCCATCGGCTCGTTGTGATCGGCAGGGATGCACGTCCATCATCCCAGTCGTTCCAGGACGACTCCATTGGTGTGCTCACCGCAGCCGGGTTCACGGTGAGGTATTTCCACGAGCCGACACCTACACCACTGGTTGCCTATGCGGGACTCTCGATGGGAGCCTGCGCTTCGATCGTTGTCACCGCTTCACACAATCCGCCCGCAGACAATGGCTACAAGGTCTACGCGGTCAATGGTGCACAGATCGTCCCTCCGATGGATACCGACATTGCAGGCACGATCACCAAGGTGGGCCCGGCGAACGAAGTACCTCGAGCCGCAGACCCATATGCACACTCGAGTGTTGCGCACATCGGACCCGATATTTTCGATGAGTACCTTCGTTCGGTCGCGGCATCGCTTCCGCCCATCACGGGTGACAGGAGTATTTCCATCGTGTACTCGGCTATGCACGGAGTCGGCGGGAAGTCTGTCACCGAGGCCTTGCGCCGATTCGGTTTCAAGCAGGTGCATCCGGTCGCGAGACAGTTCGCACCTGATGGCACCTTCCCGACCGTCTCGTTTCCGAACCCTGAAGAACCGGGTGCGATGGACCTCTCACACGAGTTGGCTGAGTCGCTCGACGCTGACATCGTGCTTGCGAACGATCCGGACACCGATCGGCTTGCTGTATCCGTCCCATCTCCCGGTGGCATATGGAGGCCCCTGTCTGGAAACCAGATCGGGTGCCTTCTCGCGGAGTTCCTCCTCAGGCACGGGAACCACCAAGCGGGGACCGTGATCAACTCGATCGTATCGAGCCCGATGCTTGGTGTGATCGCGGAGGCACATGGCGTGGTGTGGCGTCAGTCACTCACGGGTTTCAAGTGGATCTGGAATGCAGCACTCGAGCTTGAGATCGAGGGATCCGGAGGACTGATACTCGGTTTTGAGGAAGCCCTCGGATACTCGGTTGGCACCACCGTGAGGGACAAGGACGGAATCTCGGCTGCCGTTGCCTTCGCGACGCTTGCGGCTGAGGCGGCCGCCGACAACCAGATCGTGCTCGATCGTCTTGGTGACCTGTACGAGCGGTACGGAGTCTGGGTTTCGACCCAGGTATCGATCCGGAGGGATACTCCGTCGGGCGCCGAGGAGATCTCGGCAGCCATGGCCAGACTGCGGGCGGAAGCGCCCGGCTCGCTCGCCGATCTGGATGTCGTTGATGTGCTCGACTACTCCACGGGAGCTGATGGTCGACCGTCGTACCTTGGTGCGACGAACCTCATCGAACTTGATCTCGGCGAAATGGGTCGTGTGCTCGCCCGTCCATCAGGCACCGAACCGAAGCTGAAGGTCTACGTGGACCTAACGACTCCCTATCCATCGGACGGAGCGTGGCTG
>JAUVQC010000070.1 GCA_030598305.1 Actinomycetes bacterium | reverse complement strand
GCGAGGTGTCCGACATACGGCGCCACGACGGGCGATAGGTCGAATGTGGCGGTGAACACTTCCTCGAGCTCCGAGGTCCTGCGATCGGAGATGGCTTTGGCGAACCGGCGCATCTCTCGCTCGGCGTTCCCCTTGGGGAGGGCATCGATGGCCTCCCTGAGAGTCGCCAATCGGTCCTCCGTCGGGTATGACAGAGCGAGGGCGATGACTTCTGGCGTCTTGAGCGTTGTGATACTCACCATCCTCGACGCGGCTCCTCGATGTATCCAACGCCAACCGCTCCCTTGTAGGCAAGCGGATCGTTGAGTTCCTCGATCGACATCTCGCGGTGATAGGGCGGCAGGACGAATCGTTCGTCGAGCGTCGGGATCGTCGTGAGCTTGTAGATCGCCTCAGCCTGTACCTCGTCGAGGTTGGCCGTCGTGAGGGTCTTGCGGATCGCATCGTCGATCGTGCCCTTGTTGAGGCTCTGATGGCGCTTGAAGATGCGCACCGCGTACATCTTGCGGAGGATCTGGCGGATGATCTCCTCGTTCTTCACCGAGAAGAGGTTCGCCAGGTACTTCACAGGAAGCCGAGCCTTGTCCAGGTTGTCGAACAGAGCGAAGTCGTCGAGTTCATCGGAGATGTCGAGGCGAACAAGCTCGTTCTCGATCGTCGAGACGACCGGCGAGAGCGGTGGCACGTAGAACATCATTGCCATCGTCCTGAACTCCGGATGGAGCGGCAGGGCGATTCCCCACACTTTCACGAACTGGTAGACAGGGGACCGTCTCGCCGCGTCCATCCAATCGTCAGCGATACCCGATTCCCTGGCGGCCTCGATGACGTGTGGGTCGTTCGGGTCGAGGATCATGTCGAGCTGCGCAGCGACGAGTTCGTCCTCAGGTACGGATGCTGCGGACTCGATCTTGTCAGCGTCGTACAGCATGACGCCCATGTACCGGATTCTGCCAACGCACGAGTGTGCGCACGCTGGCGCCTGTCCGGTCTCCATGCGGGGGAAGCACAGGATGCACTTCTCCGACTTGCCAGAGGACCAGTTGTAGTACACCTTCTTGTACGGGCACGCGGCCACGCACATGCGCCATGCTTTGCATTTGTCCTCGTTCACGAGCACGATCCCGTCCTCAGCGCGCTTGTAGATTGCGCTCGAGGGGCAGGCAGCGACACAGGCCGGGTTCAGGCAGTGGTTGCAGATCCGCGGCAGGTAGTTGAAGACGACCTGTTCGATCTCCTCCATCTGAGCTCGCACACCCGGGTCGAGGTCGGCCAGGCTCACATCATTGCGGGCGTAGATGTCCGATCCGCCGAGATCGTCATCCCAGTTCGGCCCGCTCTTGATCTCCGTTGGTGCCCCCGTGATGAGCGAGATCGGCATGGCTACGGGCTGCTGATCCCCAGCGGGTGCGTCGAAGAGATCCTCGTACTTGTGTGTGTACGGGTCGTAGTAGTCCTCGAGTTGCGGAAGTGCGGGATTGAAGAACAGGTTCGCCAACGCTCCGGGCTTGGATTGGAGTCGGAGATCGATCTTCCCCTTGTCGTCAGACTTCCAGCCGCCCTTGTAGTGATCCTGGTCCTCCCACCCGGTCGGATATCCGGTTCCCGGTCGGGTCTCAACATTGTTCCACCACATGTACTCGGCGCCGGGGCGGTCCGTCCAGATGTTCTTGCAGGCAACGCTGCAGGTGTGGCATCCGATGCACTTGTCCAGATGGAACATCATGCTCATCTGTGCGCGAACCCTCATTCTGTTCCTCCGTACGCGTGGCTGGTGGTGTATTCGATATGCATCAGAACTCCGGGTTCTCGACTCGGCGGATATACACGAATGTGTCCCTGTTCACACCCGTAGGTCCCCAGTAGTTGAATGCGTAGCTGAACTGGGCATAGCCACCGCTCATCAGAACCGGCTTGAGCCTGGTTCTCGTCAGAGAGTTGTTCATTCCCGCTCGGTTCTTCCGCCGAGGCGACAGCGGGATGCCGAGTGTCCGCTCCGTTGCGTGGTACACGAAGATCGTTCCGGTCGGTATTCGAGCAGATGTGGTGCATCGCTGCACGTACGCCCCGTTGTCGTTGTACAGCTCGACCCAGTCGTTGTCCTGGATACCGAGGTCTGCAGCGTCCTTGTTGTTGAGCCATACCGGGTACCCACCACGTGACAGCGTCATCATCCGGTTCGTGTCCGAATAGGTCGAGTGGATGGACCACTTGCCGTGCGGGGTCAGGTAGTTGAACAGTTTGCCGACCTGACCCTCGAGCATGGTCTGCTCAGTCTCAGACAGCATCGTGTGATCCGGACGTGGCTTGTAGACGGGCAGATGCTCGCCCCATGTCAGGTAGTTTTCGTGGTCGAGGTAGAAGTGCTGGCGACCTGTGAGGGTTCGCCATGGGATCAGGTCCTCGACATTGAGCGTGAAGGGTGAGTATGCCCTGCCCTTCGCAACCTTGCCCGACCACGTCGGTGTGGTCAGCACACGCTGTGGCTGGGCCACTATCGCATCGAAGTTGATCCTCACATCCCGCGAACCCTCGGCGAGGTGGGTGAGACTCAATCCGGTCTTCTTCTCCTCGGCTTCGAATGCTCTAAAGGCAAGTTCGCCATTCGACGCGGGGTCGAGGGCGAGGATCATCTCGCACACGTCGCGGTCGACCTCAAGGGACGGCAGCGTCAATTCCTTGCCGTCGACCTCGATTGTTACCGGTCTCCTTTCGACCAGTTCGTCGTAGAACTCCTCGACGTCCATCCTCAGGCCGTGTGCTCCGACGCCGTTCGCCCTCACACCAGGTCCGAGTGACGCCCACTTCTCCGCAAGCTTGGAGAAGTCCCTCTTGACGATCTTGAACTTCGGCATCGTCTTGCCCGGTATCGCCTCGACCTCTCCGGTCCACCAATCCTGCTCGACGGGTTGGGAGATCTCGTCGACTGTGTCGTGTTGCAGTGGCAACATGACGACGTCCTCGACTGGTTCTGGGAACGTCTGTGGCGCGAGGGCTGACACGCCCTTCGCGAGGGCGTTGAAGATCTGCCAGTCGGACTTCGACTCCCATGCGGGGGCGACAGCTGCCTGCATCGGGTTGATGAACGAATGCATGTCGGTCGTGTTCAGGTCGTCCTTTTCGTACCACGTTGCTGCAGGCAGAACGATGTCCGAGTACAAGGCAGTGGTGTCCATACGGAAGTTGAGGTCGACGACGAGATCCATCTTCCCTGTGGGCGCCTCGGGTCGGACGTTGATCTCTGAAATGCCGAGATCGTCCGGCTCCTTGGCAATGGCGTTCGAGTGCGTGCCCAGGTAGTGGCGCATGAAGAACTCGTGGCCCTTGGCGGATGTCCCGATGGCATTGCCCCGCCAGATGAACCAAACACGCGGCCAGTTCTCAGGTGCATCCGGATCGTCGATGGCAAAGTCGATTTCGCCGGCCTTGAGCGCCTCGACGACGCCGGCGACCACCTGTGAGTCGGTAGCTGCGCCCTCCGCACGAAGGCGGCGGACGACTTCGATCGGATTCTGCTTGAACTGTGGATAGAACGGCAGCCAGCCGCGCCTCACGGCTCGGGCCTGTTGGTCGATCGTATGGTCGAATCCGCCGTCCGACTCGGGGAGTGAGTCGTAGCTCGAGTAGCCCTTCTCATACCGCCACTGGTCCGAATGGACGTAGTGCCACGACGGTGTGTTCTGATGCCTTGGGGCGACTCCCCAGTCGAGTCCGAACGCAAGTGATCCCCAGGACGCGTGCATGACCAGCTTCTCCTGGCCCACGTAGTGAGCGAGGCCGCCACCGTTGACACCTACGGATCCGGTCAACATGAGTGCAACGATCGCGGAGCGATACAGGAGGTTGTTGTGGTACCAGTGGTTGGCGCCAGCTCCGATGATCACCATGTTCTTGCCATCGGTGGCTTCACCGTTCGCGCCCCACTCGCGTGCGAAGCGCAGCAGCGTATCCCTGTGGACACCAGTGTGGATCTCCTGCCATGCAGGTGTGTACGCGGCGGTCTCATCGTCATAGGAGTCGGGATAGTCCCCGGCAAGCCCACGGATGACGCCGAAGCGCGCCATGAGGAGGTCGAACACGGTTGTAACCGCGACGCGACCTCGGTCGGTCTCGACGTAGCGGATAGGAACGCCGCGATGCGAGACCTCGTTCGTCACGAAATCGTCGAAGGCGACCTGTCGCACCTCGTCGTATCCCTCAACGAAGGACAGCTTCGGATCGATCTCCTCGCCCGTCACCTCATCCTTGAGCTCGAGGTTCCACTTGCCCTTGGTTTCCTCTGCCCAACGGTGACCGATGGACCCGTGAGGGAGGAGCGGAGCGTCTGAAGACGTATCCCACGTCAGGAGCTTCCAGTCGCCGTTCTCGACTTCCGCGTACCTGTCGAGTTCGTTCGCTCTCAGGAGGCGGCCCGGCTGGTCATCGGTGATCTCGACGAGGAAGGGAAGGTCGGTGTACTGCTTGACGTACTCCTGGAAGTACGGCGTGTCCTTCTGGACGTAGAATTCGGTGAGCAGCACGTGGTCGACTGCGAGCCAGAACGCTGTGTCCTGGCCGGGATGCGCCGGAATCCACCAGTCGGCGTACTTGGCAACCATCGAGAAGTCAGGGCTGAAGACGGCGAGTTTGGCTCCGGCATGGCGTACCTCGGCGATGAAGTGGGTGTCGGGTGTTCTCGTCATGTTGAGGTTCGCACCCATGACCGCGACAAAGCGAGCGTTGTACCAGTCTGCCGACTCGTGGACGTCCGTCTGCTCTCCCCACACCTCCGGTGAGGCTGGAGGCAGGTCGCAGTACCAGTCATAGAAGCTCATCACGGTTCCACCGAGGAGCGACATGAACCTGCTACCGGCGGCGTAGCTGATCTGGGACATCGCTGGAATCGGTGAGAACCCTGCTACCCGGTCTGGACCGTACTTGTCGACGGTCGAGATGATCGATGCTGACGAGATTTCAAGTGCCTCATCCCACGAGATGCGCCGGAATCCGCCCTTGCCGCGGGCTCGTTGATACGACTCTCGAGCAGCGGGGTTTTCTGTGATGGAACGCCACGCAGCGACAAGGTCACCGGGATGGGCGCGCTTGGCCTCGCGCCACAGATCGATGAGGGTGCCACGACCGTATGGGTATTTCACCCTGATCGGGCTGTAGAGGTACCACGAGTAGGAGATGCCTCGCTGGCAGCCACGAGGCTCATAGGGGGGAAGGCCAGCCTCGAGTTGGGGATAGTCGGTGGCCTGCAGTTCCCAGGTGACGATCCCGTCCTTGACGAAGACCTCCCACGAGCAGCTTCCCGTGCAGTTGACCCCGTGGGTTGTACGAACGCGCTTGTCATGGGCGAAGCGGTTGCGGTAGAACTGTTCCCACTTGCGTTCCGCCGCGTCGACGATCTCCAAGCTCCACTTCTCGGTCATCGGTTGCTCCTCAGCTTCGTTACATAGGTTTCTTGCGGTCCTCGAATGACCGATGCAGTGATCAGGATCAGAACGAGGAAGCCGACGAACCCGAGCAACTGGAGCAGGTCGAGGGATGAGCCTTCAGCAGCGTCCGTTGATGTCGGCTCGAGGAACGCCGCGAGGTCGATTGCTTCCTGGTTCGTGATGGGATGATCGGCAAAGACGACGATCATTTCATCGACCACAGGATCCGTGATGGCATCGACGAATCCAGCGGTACCGAACTCATCGATGATCCCGTTGAGGTCGATGGCCAATCCCGGGCCGCCGAGCCGATCGTACTCACCTGCACTGTGACAGGCGATGCATGCAACACCGCCATTGGACAACAGCGTCGAGCCACGGAAGAGGGCGTCGCCTACAGACTCCGTTCCCTCGACCACGGGGGTAGTGGTCGGCGGAGTGGGGCCGGATCCAGATTCAGCGAGTTGGACCGTGTACTGGGAGACCAACTGGATCTCGGCGGGGGTGAGTCGGTCACCGAAGGCTGGCATGTCCCTCTCGTACTCAACTCCCATGATCACCTTGCCCGACAATCCGTTCGTGACGACGTCAACGACATGGTCGAGGTCGGCGGCGTCCGGATTACCGGCGATCGGTGGGTACTTGTTCGGCACGCCGAGGCCATCGTCCTGGTGACAGCGTGCACACTTCTGACCGTAGATCTCGGCTCCCTCGTCTGGCGATTGGGCGACGGCAGAGGAGGTGAAGGTCATGAGGATCGCTGTGAATGCAATCGCGATGAGAGCGGTCATCGCCGCCAGAAATGGTTTGGTGGTCCCTGCCGATCTCACTTCGCGGTCCTCCTTGTCGGTGCCCAATGCCCTTGGTTTCGGGCGCGTACCGCCTTGTTGCTCACACCATGCTACCTTAATCCCATAGTGCTAGAGTCGTCTATTAAGGAATTATTTGAATGACGTGCCGGGAGGTCGTGTTCAATGAGTCGTGAACGGATTTCACAACCGAGGGCTGCACTCTCCGGTGTTGTCATTTTCCTGTACTTCGCGATCTCAACTGCCTGGCTCCCATCTGTATTGATCAAGTCACCGCTTCTGTCGGGTGCCCCCCAAAATGTCGCGGACGGGATCACGGTCGCGGTCTGGGGTGGCTTCTTCGGTCTCGGTCTCATCGCACTCCGATGGGCCCAGGATCGAGAGTGGATCTGAGATGACTGTGTCCGAGTTGGGGTTCTACGACTTCAACATTCCTTGTCTCGCTGCCTGCCCCGTACACACGAACGCGGG
>JAUVQC010000007.1 GCA_030598305.1 Actinomycetes bacterium | reverse complement strand
TTCGGAGTCGACGACGGGTATCCGTCCGACGCCGAGGGATGACATTCGGGCAAGCGCGGTCGCCACAGGAAGATCGGGTGTGATCGTGATGACTTCGGTCGTCATGGTGTCGGCAACCGTGGTGGTCATGGAAGGGCCACCAGCCCTGCGAATGTCAGACAGCGTGATCATGCCAACGAGACGCTCACCATCATCCAAAACCGGCGCACCGTGATGGGAGGTTTCATCGAAGAACTCCGCGGCGTCGGCGAGCGTGTTCCAGCGGTGGAGACCGCCATCGTGGGGGAGCATCACGGCCTCGACCAACACGGTGTCGAGCAGGTCGATGTCTTCAGACTTTGGAAGGGTGATGCCTTTTCGAACCAGTGGGATCGTGTACGCGGACTCAGGATGAAGACGGTCTCCCAAATATGTGGCGAGGGCAGCGCCAAGCATGAGCGGAAGAACGAGCTCATAGTTCCCCGTGAGCTCGAACACGATGATGACCGACGTCAGCGGGGCGCGGGCGATCGTTGCAAACGTCGCAGCCATGCCGACCACTGCGAACGCGCCGGTGTCGATTCCCTCGAAGCCGAGTCCCTGTTGCATCACGATTGCGAACGCGGCACCGATGCTTCCGCCGATGACCAGGGCTGGCATGAAGGTTCCCGCTGAACCACCTCCCGCCCGGGTGAGGGCAGATGTAGCGATCTTTGCGAGAGCGACAAGGCCGAGCCCCCACCAGACATATGAACCAGCGCCCTCGAGTCGGAGCAGACCGGAGAGGAAGTCCTGGCCGGTCCCAAGCGAATCGGGCCACGCAACGCCGATGAGACCCACGGTGAGGCCGAAGATCACGGGTCGCGTCCACTTCGGCAGCCTCGATGGAAGAGAAGATGCAGCGCTGATGTCGAGTGCTCGCAGGTAGAGGATTCCGACGAACACGGCAAGTACGGCGAGCACGGCGTAGAGAAGCAACTCGACCGGACTTCCCAGTGCGTGAGCGGGGGCGGTCAGGATGGCTTCCTCACCGACGATCAGTTCTGCTGTTACTGCAGCGGCTACAGAGGCGATGACCACCGCATTGAGATGCCTGATCGCAAACGATCCGAGGATCACCTCCATGGCGAACATCATCCCCGCAATGGGTGCATTGAAGCTCGCTCCGATGCCTGCTCCCGCGCCGGCGGCGACGAGGCTGCGGATGCGGTCATGGTCGAAACCTGTGTATCGAGCGAGAGACGAACCGATGGACGCTCCGATGTAGGCGATTGGACCCTCTCGACCTCCCGATCCTCCGGTACCGAGCGTGGCCGCAGTAGCCATGATCTTTGGCATTACCTTTGACGTTGGGAGGTAGCCACCGTGCAGCCCCAGCCCAACAAGCGTCTCAGTGATCCCGCCCCCTGATATTGCGGGGCCCCATCGTCGATCGATCAACCATGACACGGTCATCCCGACGGGCACCGTCACGGCAACCACCCAGATCCCGAGGCGGGACCATTCGGCGTATCGTTCGGTCCCCTGGCTCACGAGGTGCACGAGGGTGACCAGAAGGGCCGCGGCCAGCCCGACGAATAGACCGAGCACAACTGCGGCGAAGAGAAACGAAGCCGTTCCGCGTTTCCTGAGGGCTGCCTTGAATCTGTCGACTATTCGCATACTGGTTGGACGGTAACGCTTTGGCGGTGACAGAGCCAAGGTTGGGGAACACACGTGTTCCGCGCTACGTTCCATGGCTATGTTCAAGAGAAGGAAACAACCCATGCCTGACAGAGATAGAGCGCTTCCTGATAGGCAGGCGCCGCCAGAGCTGAGCGGTATCCACTTCGTGAATGGCAGACCCATCGCCGGTCCATTCCCCGCTCATGTCGAAGTCATCTATTTCGGAATGGGTTGCTTCTGGGGGGCTGAGCGGATCTTCTGGGAGCTTCCGGGCGTCTACACCACGGCCGCTGGCTATTCAGGAGGACACACGGCAAACGCGTCCTACGAGGACGTGTGCTCTGGGAGAACAGGCCACGCCGAGGTCGTGATGGTTGCGTACGAGCCGAGCGAAATCGCCCTCGACCGCGTGCTGAAGAGTTTCTGGGAGGAACACGACCCGACACAGGGGGATCGGCAGGGCAACGATCGTGGGTCCCAGTATCGATCTGCGATCTACTGGACGACCGATACCCAACGCGATGAGGCGCTCCGGTCCCGCGACGCTTATGGCGCCGCGCTGAAGGATGGCGGATACGGGGATGTGACCACGGAGATTTCAGAGGCTGGAAAGTTCTATTATGCCGAGGAGTATCACCAGCAGTACCTGGCCAAGAACCCGGGCGGCTATTGCAATCACGGGTTCTGCCAGATCGCGTACTCGTCACCGTTGGCAACGAACGAGTAGCCTGCGCCCACGGAGTCGATTGCAAGGGAGCACGAGATCGTGGAGTGGGTAGCGACGTTCATGTGGACGGTCATCTTTGCATTGGTGATCGGTACGGTTATCGGAGGGTTGGCAAGACTGATCCTTCCGGGAAGACAGAAGATGACCATGTTTGCAACGATCGTCGTCGGCTTCATCGCCGCGCTGATCGGAGGCCTCATTGCTGAGGGGCTCGGCCTTTCCGATACGGAGGGGATCGACTGGATCAAGCTTGCAATCCAGCTCGGTTTGGCCGTTATCGGTGTTGGCTTCTATTCAGGCTGGTTCTTCAAGAGGTAGGGAACGCGTAGCGTTCCCGTTTACAGCTCGAACACCGCAATGTGGGGTTCGGTCAAGCTCCCGATGAAAAGGCGGCCGTCGCTGTATCTGGCTGATGTCGTGATAGCAACGGTACCCGACGAGTCCTGAAGGTTGTGGAGGAGCTGCCCGTCCTCGTCGTAGCCGAGCACGATCCCGTGACGGAGTGGCCTCGGCTTGAGTGCGTCTGGCATCTTGAAGGACAACTTTCGCAGCCAGGGCCGAGGGAGCATCATATCGACGATGCCCTGTCGCGGCGATGCCATGGACACCCAGAGCGTTCCTTCGCCGAACGTGAGATTGTCGGGGAACCCGGCAAGGTTGTCGAGGAAGAGGTCTGTCTCGCCGGCTCGCTCCCCTTTCAACCAATGTCGATGTACGCGATAGGTACCCGTCTCGGCGATGAACAGCGAACCCTCATTGGCATCGAGCGCAAGCCCGTTTGCGAAGTGGAGGTTGTCGACGACCAGCGAGAGTGATCCATCCGTGGCGAGCGCGAATACCCTGCCGGTTGGCTGGCCTTCCAAGAGGTCGGCGACATAGTTGTGGATCGTCCATCGTGTTGATGTGTCCGAGAAGTAGATCGTCCCATCGGTGGCGACGGTCGAGTTGTTGGTGAACGCGAAGTCCGTGCCCTCGTAGCTCCGCGCGAGTTGCGTGACCTCGCCGGTGACGGTCACTCGCTGGAGGCCGCGGTCGGCGTTGCAAACGATCATCACACCGTCATCGAACCACTCGATGCCGAGCGGTCGACCACCTACGTTTGTGATCTCCTCGGTGGTGCCGGTCCTGTTCATGCGTACGATTCGACCGTCATCCAATCCTGCGATGGCTGAACCATCCGATTCCACGATCACATCCTCGGGACCGTTGCCTGGCACCACCCAGATCTCGCAAGTGGCGAGTACATCGTTCTTCTCGAGGCCATCGGTGAGTGGTGGCGCGGGAAGCGGTTGCCAGCTCTGGGGTGTAAACGTCGTCACGATGACACCATAGGTGCCGCGCGCAATGCGCGCTTCTCAGCGCCGTCGCCTTTACCGTGAGCGTTCATGAGGAGGAAGTAATGGACCGTCGCGACAAGTGGCGAGTATTCGAGAATGAGGGATCCCATATCGATCGCTTCGGTCTCGTGCTCGGTCTCACCGCTTTCTCTGTGTCCGTCCTCGCGCTCATCGACCTCGATGATGCCGCCGATAGCCTGAAGTCGGAGCTGGGCTGGATCATCGTGATGTTCTCCGTTGGCGCCACATTGATCGCCGCGATCAGGGCTTCGGGAGTCACGAAGCGTTGGCGGATAATCGCTGGCATCGGAATCGGAGTTGTCCTGGTCGGTGTCGTCGCTATCACGGTCCTTGGCCAGCTCGGCTTGGATATCGCCGCCGATGACATCACGAGACCGAGCATCTGGTGGGTGACGATTGCCGTGGTGTCGCCGTTCCTCGTACTCCACAGGATCCTGGGACACGAGCGTGTGACGCCTGAGACCCTCTTCGGAGCATTGGCGGCCTATCTTCTGATCGCACTCGCGTTCAGCTACCTCTTCCTGTACCTCGATCGAATCACCACCGTCCCGTTCTTCGGTGCGGCCGAGTCGACAACGAGCTACATGTACTTCTCTCTTGTGACGATCACGACCCTCGGTTTCGGAGACCTTGTTCCGGTCTCGGATCTACCTCGCTATCTCACGACCGTCGAGGCGGTCGTGGGCCAGGTTCTGCTCGTCACGGTTGTCGCCCGAGTCGTGAGTGTGATGTCTAGGGGCGGATCCGCTCCAGATCCCGAGGATGTCACGTCGGCGTAGAGTGGCCGGGTACGCGACCCGGAGCCATGATGCCAACACCCCACATATCTGCTGTCGAAGGCGACATCGCCGAAGCGATCCTCCTTCCCGGTGACCCGCTGCGAGCCAAGTTCATCGCAGAGACGTTCCTCGATGATGCCACGGAGGTAACGAGCGTGCGAGGCATGCTCGGTTTCACGGGTTCCTACAAGGGAATGCCGGTGTCCGTTATGGGCACGGGGATGGGGATCCCTTCTGCGTCGATCTATATCACCGAACTCATCCGCTTCTACGGAGTCAAGCGACTCGTGCGGGTTGGATCCTGCGGTGGGCTTACCGAGGACGTGCCGCTTCGCGGCATAATCCTCGCATCGGGAGCATGCACGGACTCCGCTGTCAACCGGGAGCGGTATGGTGGTTGGGATTTCGCTGCGACAGCTGATTACCGCCTGCTCTCGGCAACTGCAGGTGCTGCTGTAGACAGTGGCCTCGATGTGCATGTCGGCAACGTGCACTCATCCGACAGTTTCTACAACCCCGTGACGAACGCCCTCGAGATCTGGCAGGGGATGAACGTTCTCGCCGTCGAGATGGAGGCCGCCGGACTGTACGGTGTTGCCGCTGCAGAAGGAGCTCGGGCCCTTACGGTTCTCACGGTGTCCGACCACCTGATCTCTCAGGAAGAAACGACATCGGACGAGCGCGAGCGTACTTTTGGCGACATGGTCACCCTTGCCCTCGAAGGTCTGCTTTCGGACGCATCGTAGAACACGAATACAGAACACAGAAAGGCCCGGGGAAAGCCCCGGGCCTTTCTGACTTCTGATTTCTTTCGTCAGATCAACATCGTCTGGGCGCCATCGATGATCTCGATGAAGTCCGTGACGTTGAGAATCCCGTCAAGATCGTCATACATGTCGTCCTCATCGAGGTCGAACATGTCGACGGACATCTTGCATGCCCACATGTTGCAGCCCATATCGGAGAGATGCTGTAGGAACGAGGGAACATCGGGAATTTCGAGCTCCTCGAGTTTCGCCTTCATCTGCTTGGTCGCCAGTGCCTGCATCCCCGGTAGCGGTGCAAGCGCTGCGGGCATGTGGGTGGCAGGGTTGCCAACCGGTGAAAAGTGAAGGTTGCCCATCGTCTTCTTGTTGATCATGTCCATGCCCCAGAAGGTGAAGAAGATGTGTGTCTCCACGCCCTGCTCGAGGGCACCGGAGGCCATCACGAGCGCCGGATATGCCATGTCGAGTGATCCTTTGGAGCACACGAACGCAATCTTGCGGTCGTCGTCATCCCCGAAATCCGGGACGATGTTCGTTGACTGATCGGTGGTCATTGGTTCTCCTTCTAAATGCAGCCCTTGGGCTTCTGGAGCCCGGCCACGTACGACATCTTGCGTGCTGGTTTCTTCGGAAAGAGCTGGAACAGGCTCTTGGTGGGGATACCACCGATGGTGGAGACCCGCCGCAGCGTCGGTGTCTCGCCCTGCTCCTTTGCATCGGAGCGAAGGAACTCGATCACCTTCCAGTGCTCATCGGTCAGATCACCAAGCCCGATATTCGTCGCGAGGACTGCAGCAAGGTCCTTGTCCCACTCGTCGAACTCCGTGAGGAATCCGTCATCATCAACGTGGATCTCGCGATCCGCGATCGTTGTAACTGGCATTACGCACCTCCAGGAGCGTCGCTGTTGGTTTCTTCGAATGATGCCGCATCGACGATGTCGTGTGCGACGTCCGTTTCTGAGGCCGACACGGCCTTGAAAGTGTTCAGAGCCCTGGCAAGTCCCATCCGAATCTCCGGATCCCGCATTTTACCAGCGAGTGCGAAGAGGCCTGGCGGCTTGCCTGGCTCGAGATCGGCTGCCTGGGCCTGCCGTTGGACAACGTCCAGAAGGCGTTCGGCAACGGCGAGCATCTCTGGCTGTGTGAGGTCCTTGACGATCCCGAGCATGTCAACGACGTTGTCGCCGAGCGACTCGACATCCTCCTTGGAGAAGTTCGTCACGATCTTGTCGACAACCCCCATGCCGGCACCAACGAATTCGAAATAGCCGCGCGACTCGTAGTCATCCATGGTCTCGAGCAGCTTCGTGAAGGCACCGCTGGTGAGAGGACCGAGGTCCGACATCAGCTCCATCATGCTCTCGTACTTGGCCATGCCCTCTTCGATGTTGTTCGTGTTGCGCACGATCCTGCGAAGCAGACGAAGCATGTCCGCTGGTTCGACCCATTCCTGGACGGCCTCGAGCTCGCGACTTGCGATGCCCATGGCCTCGCTCGAGATGGGACCGAGGTCGGAGATGAGTTCCTGCCACTGTTCGCGCCTGAGCCTCTGCTCGCGCAACTCGGCAACAACCGTGTCGAGCTGGCTGGACATCCGGTCGAGCTTCTGCTCGAGCTCGGCCGTCCGGTCAGTCGCTTCGATCGTCACGATCCACCATCATTGATCTTGCCTGCCATCAGCATCTCGTGGGGGAGTGGCATCTCTTTGCCCTTGATGAGCATGTTCCAGTAGACCCACTTGAACATCATCTTGCCCCAGTGGTTCATCTCGGTCTCCTTCAACAACGTGAACGGTCCGATCCCCGGCAGCGGGTATTTACCAGGTAGCGGCTCCGTGTCGTAGTTGAAGTCGATGAGAAGACCCTTGCCGTGTCCGGACTCGATGAAGCAGTTGGCGTGCCCATCGAACTCCTCGAGCATCGGCAACCCCTCGATGTACCGCAGGAAGTTCTCGGTGAAGACCTCCATTGCGAAATGTGCAACCGATCCTGCCTTGGACGTGGGCAGGTCAGCAGCGTCACCAAGAGCAAAGATGTTGTCGAAGTCCTTCGAGAGGAAGTTCCCATTGTCGACCGGGACGAAGTTCGACTCGTTGCCCAGCCCTGAGCGGGCGATTGCGTCCGCGCCCATGTTGAGCGGGATCGATACGAGCATGTCGTACTCGATTTCGCGCTCATCATAGGAGATGAGCTTCTTCGCGTCGGTGTCGACGCTCTCGAGATAGAAGTCAGTTTCGAGGCTGATGTTCTTCTCTTCGAGGATGTTCCCGAGGTGTTTGGCGGCCACCGGCTTCGTGAACGCGCCATCGAGGGGAGTGACGTACACGATGTCGACATCGTCGCGCATGCCGCGCTCATAGAAGTGAGAATCGGCCAGGAAGGCGAACTCGAGCGGTGCGACAGGGCACTTGATCGGCATCTCGATGATGTTGATGACGAGACGGCCACCCTCCCAGAAGCGAAGCGCTTCGGCGAGGTTCTTGGCGCCTTCGAGTGTGTAGAAGTCGTGGACGGTCTTGCCGTACTCGTCGCTCTTGAGTCCTGGCGTCTCGTCCGGCCGGACGTGCGCGCCCGTGGCGATCAGCAGGTAGTCGTACTCGAGGTTGGTTCCATCAGCGAGCTTGACGTTGTTCTTCTCGCCTTCGATGAGGTCGATCTCACCAACGATATGGTTGACCCCAGGCGGGATGAAGTCGATCTTGGGCTTGACGACATCGTCGGCGTTGTAGATCCCGAATGGGATGAACAGGAATCCCGGCTGGTAGTAGTGATTCTCGTCCTGGTCGACGATCGTGATTTCCCAGGTGTCGTCGAGGCGGGGTCGGAGCTTGTTGGCCGCCATGGTGCCGGCGGTTCCCGCTCCGAGTATGAGTATCCGTTTCACTGATTGCTCCTTCTGGATGCAGTGTGCCCAAAACACTCTGGTTACGGGCTGTTCGTGCCTTCTTGATCTGGTGCGGTGGGCACACGATTCCCAGACTCGCTGGGCGCGGTATCGGTTGTCATCGGTGGCAACTCCCTCCAAGCCTATTGTTGTGTCGAGGCTCCTCGTGCGCTGGTGTTTTGCCTGCGGCCAGTATACCCACCGTGGTATCTATTGCGTAGTTGCTTAGTCAGGAATGGTGTTGCGTTTCGTGTTGAGTGCCGGGGGTCGAGTACGATTCGCGCCATGATCCGATCGTTCGCAATCACCTACGACTATCTGTGTCCTTTTGCTCGCAACGCCAACGAGACTGTTGTTGCGGCCCTCAGGGATGGTGCAGAGCACGACGTTTCGTTTGTGCCCTTCTCCCTCGAGGAGAACCATGCAGCCGAGGGCGATATCCCCCAGTGGGAACTACCGATCGTAGAACTCGGCACAGGAGTGCTCGCGTTGTTGTGGTCAGTTGCTGTGCGTGAGAACTTCGCCGAGACCTTTCTTGAATTTCATGTCGCCCTCTTCTCTGCTCGCCACGATGATGGTGCGGATATCAACGACGCCGACGTGATCGAGGAGGTGGCTGAACAGGTGGGACTTGTGGTTGGCGATGTTCGTGCTCACGTGGAATCCGGTGTGCCAGCCAAGATCCTCGCCGTCGAGCATGCAAGGGCGGTCGATGAGCACGATGTCTTCGGTGTTCCGACGTTCATCCAGGGGGAGGAGGCGGTCTTTGTCCGTTTCATGGAGCGACACAGCACAGAAGACCTCGATCGTGTCCTCGATATGTTGTCGTGGACGAACCTCAACGAGTTCAAGCGGACAACCGTCCACCGCTGACGCACGCCTTCTCGAGATGTCGCACCCAAACGCCGCAACACCCGAGGAGATGCGAGCGCTCATTGCGGGACGCCGTACGGACGATCCGACATGGTTCGAATACGGCGATCGCGTCGTGGAACCGGCCACGATCATCGACATCCTCGAGCCCCTTGTCCAAGAGCGTCGGCGTACCGAGATGGAGGCCGTCCTCGATGGGCGTACACGCAACGTTGCTGTCGTGGTCGACGGGATGGTCGACCTTGGCAACGTATCAGCCATAATGCGCTCGGCAGAGGCCTTCGGCTTTCAGAGCGTCCACGCGATCGACACATCCGATGCCTACAAGCGGTCACGCCGAACAACCCGAGGTGCGGACAAGTGGCTTGATCGTTACCGGTGGGAGTCTTCAGCGGATTGCCTGAAGAGCCTTCGCCGAGAGGGGTTCACCGTGCTGCTTGCAGATGCCGCTCCCGATGCGATGATGCTTGGCGACGTTGACCTCGTGGGAATGGTCGCATGGGTGTTCGGCAATGAGCGCGACGGAGTCTCCTCCGAGACGAGGGGTCTGGTCGATGGCTCGGTCCAAATCCCGATGGAGGGGTTCGTCAAGAGCCTCAATGTCTCCGTTGCGGCCTCGATCGTTCTCCATGAGACCCATCGCCAAAGAGTCAGGCGGCTCGGTGGCTCCGGTGATCTCTCAGAAACGGATCGTGATCGGATCCGTGCGGTGTGGTATCTGAAGTCCGTCAGGGAATCCGAAGCGATCGTGCAGCGTGACCTCAACGATCGCGGCTGACCACATGTATGTCGGGGTGGGATCCCTCGCTCACTGTCCAGTACATGAGCTGCTCATCGAGTGAGATGGCCTCACCCTGACGCTCGTCGGGGGACGGTGCGTCACATGGTGGTTCACGGAGCATGTCAGCAACAGAAACACCGTGATTCCGGTGCCACATCCAAACGGTTCGGTAGCCACGGAACGCGAGGGTTGCACCGTCTGAGCTCATGTCCGCCCCTGAGATCTCGGCCCCGAGGAACAGCGTCTTGACCAGTTCGAGATCGATGGGCCCATCTGAGGGTTCGAGCGTCCCCCGATACACGAACGCTTCGTCCGCGCCCTTCGTGACGACGTACAGCGCTGGTTCCACCGGATCGACGAATAGGGCTTCCGCATTGTGTGCACCGTCCGGGTATCGGTAGGTGAGCGCGACCGATTCGGGGAAGGATTCGGGGAACGCTGCCGGATCCGCGTCGGCCACGCGGTACACCGTGATGAAACCATCCCTGATGCCGAAGTTGTCGCCGATGTCACCGACGTAGAGATACGCACCGTCGCCATCAGGTCCTGGCCCGGCTGACATGTCCTCCCAGTCGAGGGCAAAGGCACCGGGAACGTCGCGTCCTCCGAGATCCTCCCCGGTTGTCGTGAACGCATACAGCGTTGCACTTCCCCGCGAATCATTGTGGGACCACAACACGCCGGGAGTCGTGCGGCTCGCGACGATACCGGATGCTTCGACGAGGTCAGGGGAGGCGACCACTCCGTTCACGGCAACGGATCCGTACAGATCGCAGACACTCATTCCATCCGGAAGTGTCGTTGTTGAGGGTGGTGGATCGGTTGTCGTTGTGAAGAGGGTCGTTGATTCGGGAACGGTCGTCGTTCTCGACGCATCGGTGTCTGAGTCGGTGGATCTCAGTGTCATGGCGAGCAGCACGATCGCCACTGCGACACCAATGAGAACGGCTGTTGACCTGTGCATCTCAACAGGGTATCGACCGGGCCGATATCACGTCCCGAGTCTCATGAGTGCAACAGATTGCGCAATCGCAGCCGAGACGATGTCTTTCAGCTCGACGCTCTCGTTGGGGCCGTGATATCTGCTCATGGGGTCTGCTACACCGATGAGCAGCACGGCCGCATCTGGATATATATCGCGGAATGCGGCAACGAACGGAATGGAGCCTCCCATGCCAGCCTCGATGGGTTCTGCGTCGTAGCCGACACGCATGCCTTCACGATAAGCGTCGTATGCGTCGCCGCTCGTGTCGAGTGCGATCGCGGCGCCCTTGGCCCCGCGCACAATCGTGGCTGCCGCACCCCACGGCACGGCGGCCTCGATGTGGGCAACGAGCGATTCCATCGCATCGTCGGGGTCCTGACCCGGTGCGACTCGAAGCGAGACCTTGGCGCTCGCTTCGGGGACCAGTTGGTTGATCGCCTCCTTGATGGGCACGGAGTCGATAGCGAGTACGGATATCGATGGTCGGGTCCATAGCCGGGACGTCAGTGTCCCGTCGCCCATGAGCTCAAGTCCGTCGACCGGGAGCATCTGTTCCACGAGCTCATCGGTGGTGAGGTCGAGGGGATCTGCGTCGTACTCCATGAGTCCCTCAACTGCGACCGAGCCATCGTCGTTGTGCAGCGACGCGAGAACGCGTGCGAGAGCGATGTTGGCGTCTGGATAGGTACCTCCGAACGAACCGGAGTGCACGGCATATCGAAGCGTCCGGATCGTGACCTTGCAGTCGACCAGACCGCGCAGGGACGTCGTGAGCGTCGGCTTGCCGACCTTCCAGTTCCCTGCATCGCCGATGATGATGGCGTCCGACGAGAGCATCTCCTGGTACTCGTTCAGGAAATCGATCAGATGTGTGGAGCCGATCTCCTCTTCGCCTTCGATGAACACCTTCACATGTACAGGGAGGGCATCTCCAAGCGCTCTGATCGATGCGAGGTGCAGGACGATTCCCGCCTTGTCATCGGCCGAACCACGGCCGAAGAGTCGTCCGTCCCGTTCGAAGGGCTCGAAAGGTGCAGTCTCCCAGTCCTCGGTCGGGCCGGGCGGTTGGACATCATGATGGGCGTAGAGAAGGATCGTTGGAGCGCCAACCGGTCCGAGCTTCTCGCCATACACCGCTGGATGAGCCCCCTCGATCTCGAGGAGCTGCACGTTCTCCAGTCCTGAGTCTCTCAGTAGCGATGCCACGTGCTCCCCAGAGCGGCGAACCTCGCCTTCGGGATACCCGGGTGCGCTGACTGACGGGATGCGAATCAGTTGTTCGAGTTCGTCACGGATTCGAGCAGTATCTGCTTTGACCGATGCTATGAGTTGAGTGTCCATCCACCCATCGTATCGGGCATTGCTGAGGTGTGTCCTCAGGCGAACCGGATGGAACTCGTTGGCCGCTCGGGTCGCATGTCGACTGCTGCTGCAAAGGTCAGCTCAAACGGATGCTCGGGTCTGGCGTGTGGTGTGGTGATCCCGAAATCAGTACGTGCCACGGGGAGATCTATAACAATGTGGCTGATGCCGAAGGCTTGGGCATAACCGATGCTGCCGTCCATCGACGCCGCGATCTCATAGGCAGAACGGAGCGATTGGTAGGCGTCTGAGCCGAGGTCCTCCGAGACCGTGTTGCCCGTCAGGGCGGCGACAGCCTCGATGTTGAGCAGATCGTCCCTACCCGAGATCGATGCGGTCGCCCTTCCGGATTGCTCTGCTGTCTTCAGTGTGATGTAGGCACATCCTGAGTCGGTTGCGGCATTGAGGACGGTGCGCAGAATCTGACGCACCTTTGCGCTGTCACCCCACGCCTTGGTCGATGTGAGATCCGACTCGAATATCGCGTCGGTGATGATCGTCGATGCGATCGAGCCGATCTCTTCATCAAGCAGCACAACGGCGCTGATGGACGGACCGTCTGAGGATGCTCCATCGACGTTGGCCAGATCGGAGAGGGCTCGCTCGACTTCGAGCGCATCGGCCCTGATGGCAACCAGCATCTCGCGCTGTTCGTCGAAGGGGAGATCCGGGGAGTCGACCATGTGGTCAGAGAAGCCGACGATCGACGTGAGGGGATCTCGCAGTGTGTAGGCCATGCGTGTTCGCAGCGAGATGTCGGCGTCGCGCATCTCGTCGATCCTGTCGAGCAGTCGAACCTGTTCGGCTGTGAGGACGTCCCTGGTCCGTACGACGGTCGCGGTGTACACGCCGAGGACGACGAAGGCGACCGCTCCACCGGCCATCACGATCCGTGGCGTTGTTGCCATGGTCGTCGTGATACCGCCAAGTAGGAACAAGATCCCGCCGGTTGCGGCGGTCACGATCCAGGCGATTGGTGTTGTGTGGTCGAGTTTCATGCGATCCCTCCCACCTTCTATCGACCGACGAGGGCATCTGATGGAGGGTGATTGTGACGCGCGCCTCGTGACTAGTGCCTTCTCCAAAGACCTTCGGGGGTTTCGATGTCGATCGAGGTGATGCTGAACCAGCCGGTGGACTGAATGACCGGGCCGAGCGAATGGGTCGGGGCCGTACTACGTTCCCCACATGGAAGAGCCGATCATTGTTGCCGTTGACGTTCCGATCGTCGGTGACGACCGGCGGAAGAACTGGGCGAAGATCGTCACAAATGTCGACGAGTCGCTTGCGACCGGTTGGGCGTTCGAAGGTGAATTCATCGCGACCGGTGGGATTCAGGATGTCCCCATCGGCTCGATCCTGCTGCTGTATGGCGAGAAGGGATCTCGCACGAATCCGCAAGTCGAGGCCCAAGTGCTTCGAGTCAACAACGATGGGACGACGAGTCACCTCACGACTGTCAAAGGGAGGGCATGGGCGCGGACCCTCAGGGATGAGGTCGTCGAGCTTCTCGCCGACACCGAGGGCGCACCGATCACCCAGCGAGCATGGGCGCCTGAACTCCTCCAGTACTCGACCGAGGCGCTTGAAGAGGAGTTACGCCGCCGGAGCTGACGTCTTTCGGGCGAGCGCAAGGGCGTACCGCTGCTGATCGTCGGTCCACCAATCGGTGACCGTGAGCCCAGCATCTTGAAGCTCCTCGGTCACCTGCTCTCTTGTGAACTTGCATGACCACTCTGTGTGGACCGACTCCCCGGCCCTGAAGTGAATCTCCAGATCAATGGCGCCCAGGCGAGCATCGATGTCACGTACTGCGCGCAGGCTCTGCTCCATGCATCCGGTATCACTCCTCAATCGTGTCACATGATCGAAAGCATCGAGATCGAAGTCACCGCCGAGTTCGCGGTTGAGCACGGTGAGAATGTTCTTGTTGAATGCGGCCGATACACCCGCAGAGTCGCGGTAGGCAGACCGAAGCACAGCCTCATCCTTGATGAGGTCGACCCCGAGAAGGAAGCCATCGTCCCCGTCGAGCATCGAGGCAACCGCCCGGTAGAACGCTGGGCGCCCGCTTGGACCGAGATTGCCGATCGTGGAACCGAGGAACGCCACGAGGCGCCGACCATGTCGCGGTACAGCATGGAGGTCAGATCCAAAGTCGCCGAGGTAGCCACGAACCTCGAGCCATGGGTACGCAGCGGTGAGGTTTTCACCGGCGTGTCTGAGGGCTGCCTCGGATACGTCGATCGCCACATAGACGTTCCCCGCCTCACGCTCGTGGATGGCTGAGAGCAGCAGACGTGTCTTGCGGGCGTAGCC
>JAUVQC010000098.1 GCA_030598305.1 Actinomycetes bacterium | reverse complement strand
TTCCGTGCCCGGAGTCTTGATGATTTCACCAGCCACGCTCTCGAGCCAATGGAAGCGCTCAGCGCTCATACCTTCCGGCAGGATCGCAATCGACTCGCAACCAAGGAGGTTCGAGTCGTACGCGCCGCCACGGCAGTAGTTGCCTGTGGAGGGCCATACAGCCTTCTGGGTCGATGGATCGAACTGACCACTCACAAGTCGGGGAGCGAGGCATCCAAAGGCGGCACCGACCTTGTGGGCACCCGTTGGGAACCACTTCCCTTCAAGCATGACGATGCGAGCATCCACACCACTGATCTCGGACGGAACCTCGAAGTAGTTCACGCCACCGAATCCACCACCCGATGGCTTCGGGTCGTTGTGCCATGTGATGCGGTACAGGTTGAGCGGATCGAGGTCCCACAAACCGACGCTGCCAAGACGCTGCTTCACATCCTCTGGGATCAGGCTTGGGTCGCGCATCTGCTTGAACGTTGGGATCTTGAAGTCGCGTTCTCTCGCCTGCTGGACGGCAGACTCGAGTACGGCTTCGTTGACGGTGAGATCGATCATGACCTTTGGGTCCTTTCAGTTGTTGGACAAAGCTTGTTTGAGCGCATCGAGGTTTGGGTCCACACGCATGGGTTCCGTGCCCACGGCCGCAACCGCCTTCATGGCGGACGATACGTCCTTGAGGCCACTTCCGGTTGCGAGTAACACGACCCGGTCACCCGAAGCGATGAGGCCTTGATCGAGGGCGGCTATGAGCCCGGCAAGTGGGGCTGCACCTGCGGGCTCTGCGAAGACACCCGAGCCACGTGCAAGGGTCGGAATGGATTCGAGGATCTCATCATCTGAAACACGGAGGTATGCACCGTCCGTCTCCACCACGGCTGCCATCGCTTTGATACGGTCGCGCGGTAGATCGGCGCTGATCGAGTCTGCGACCGTGTCAGCGACTATTGGCTGCTTCGTCAGAACGTCGTCGCCGGTTTCGAACGCTTGAACGAGGTAGTCACTGCCCGCGGACTGAATCCCGAAGATCCGCGGCATGTGGTCGATCCAACCGAGCGCAGAGGCATCCTTCAGCGCCTTGTGGATCCCGCCGATGATCGAGCCGTCACCGACGCTCACAAAGATCGCGTCTGGTGGTTGCCAACCGAGGTCCTCGAGGATTTCGAGGCCGGCGGTCTTCTTGCCCTCCGTCATGAAGGGGTTGTATCCGGTGTTGCGGTTGTACCAACCGTACTCGGCTGACGCCTCCATGCAGAGATCGAATGCGTCACCGTACGAACCGTTGACGAGCGCAACGGTCGAACCGTACGCGAGAAGTTGCGCCACCTTCGCCTCGGGGGCAGATGCCGGTACGAAGATGACATTGCGCTGTCCGACGCTCGCAGCGATCCCGGAGAGCGCTGCGGCAGCATTGCCTGTTGACGCGGTCGTGACGACCTCGGCGCCACGCTCCTGTGCCTTCACGACCGCCATTGCTGACGCTCGATCCTTGAGTGATGCCGTTGGCTGACGGCCCTCGTCCTTGACCCACACCTTGGCCACACCGAGTTGTTCGGCGAGCGGCGTTGCGTTGTACATGGGTGTTCCACCGACCGTGAGCGGGGGGACTACAGCATCGGGTGCCACCGGCATCAATGGCTTATACCGCCACATCGTGCGGTCTCGGTCGGCTGCGAGCGTTTCGCGGGTGAACGCCGTGCCGATGCGTTCGTAGTCATAGCGCACATCGAGGATTCCCTCGTTGCCGTGATCGGGGCAGACGTACCCGGCATAGTCCGCCGGGTACGTCTTGTCACAGATCACACACGTGAGTCCTGTGACGAACGTCATTGAACGATCCTGGTACCAGTCTCGCCAGCCATTGCGCGCTCCAGATTCGCCGGGTCGGTGATGAGTGCTTCCTTGCCGCCGGCCTCGAGGAACTGGACGACCGCACGCATCTTCGGTGCCATCGAGCCCTCGGCAAAATGACCACCCTCCTCGAGATGCTGCTTGACCTCGGCGAGTGTGAACTGGTCAACCCACCGTTGTTCGGGTGTTCCAAAGTTGAGAGCGACCTGCTCCACGGCGGTCGAGATCAGCAACAAATCGGCGTTGACCTGGTTGGCCAGGAGCGCAGAGGCCAGATCCTTGTCTATCACCGCAGCGATCCCTTCGAGATCACCATCCTCGTTCTCGATGACAGGGATACCGCCACCGCCGACCGCAATGGTCACAACACCGGCATCGAGCAGGTTTCGGATCACGTCGAGTTCCACGATGCGCATCGGCTGTGGCGATGCAACGACGCGGCGCCAACCACGTCCGGCATCCTCGAGAACATCCCAGCCCTCCTCGTCACGCCGGCGCACTGCCTCTTCCTCGTCCATGAATGAACCGATCGGTTTGGCCGGTTTCCCGAAAGCCGGGTCGTTGGCATCCACCTCGACCTGGGTGACCACAGTCACAACGCTCTTGTCGATTCCGCGTTGGCGGAAGTCGTTGACCAGGTTCTGCTGGAGCATGTACCCGATCGCGCCTTGTGTGTCGGCTCCGCAGTAGTCGAGTGGGACCTCGTGTAACTCATTGCTTGCAAGCTCGGACCGCCGAAGGATGAATCCAACCTGCGGTCCGTTGCCGTGCGAAATCGCGACGTCCCAGCCCTGCTCGACGAGACCAGCAATATGGTCATCGGTCTCAGCCGCCGCGGCGTACTGATCCTGGACGGTCTGGTGGTCACCGTCCGGGATCAGTGAGTTGCCGCCAATGGCGATAACGAGTCTTGGCATTACTCCCAGGCTCCGAGGACCGAGGAGATGAGCGCCATGCGCATCACAACACCGTTGTAGGCCTCCTGCCAGTAGCGAGCGTGCTTGAGGTCGTCGACCTCAGGTAGGAGCTCGTCCATGCGGGGGAGTGAGTGGAGGATGATGGAATCGCCCTTGGCCCTGGTCATGACCTCCTGGGTGATCTTGTAGTTGTCCGGTGTGATTCCGTAGTCGTCTGGCCTCTCATGGACGGGAATCGTGTAATCCGGCTGGATGACAGGCTCCATGTAGATGACATCAGCTTCACCGATCACCTCGTCGATGTGATCGACCGTTCGGTAGTTCGTTCCCTTTTCGTCGAGCTCTGCAAGGAACTCGGGAAGAGGAGCCATCTCTTCTGGAGACAGGATCACCATCTCGGCATCGAACTGGCTGAGTGCATATCCCAGGGAGTGCATGGTGCGCATGCGGTGGTCGCCGATGGCAACAAACGTCAGCCCGTCGAGGGTTCCCTTCTCCTTGAGCACGGTGTAGAGGTCGGTGAGGACCTGAGTGGGGTGCTCACCCCAACCATCACCAGCGTTGATGACGGGAATCGAGGCCCACTTGGCTGCCTCGTGCGGTGCACCCTGTTCGAAGTGGCGCATGACAAGCACGTCGCCGTAGTACTCCAACATGTGGACGGTGTCCTTGATCGACTCCTGGTAGAAGTCCCCTGCACGCGTCATCTTTGCATCGGAGAACCCTGTGACGGCTCCACCGAGGCGGTGCATCGCGGCCTCGTGGGCCAGACGTGTACGGGTGGATGGCTGATAGAAGGCGGTGACAAGTGTCTTGTGGGAGAGAAGGTCCGTGTTCCGGCGCTCCCGTGCGATCGGTTCGAGGCGGTCTGCGATCTCGAACAGGTGAAAGAACTCGTTCCGTTCGAATTCCTTGAGAGAGAGAATGTCGCGTCCGGCAAAGCTGCGCATGGATGTCCTCCTGGGTTTGGCCTGCGGATATTGGTCCTACTATACTACAACCTGATGACCGTACGCCAGCCGGGTAGCACCCGATGATCACCCGCAATCCATCGCTCACTGAACAGGTGAAGGACCACATCAAGAGGCAAATCGCCGAGGACGGATTCGAGGACGGGCGCATCCCGCCGGAGACCGAATTGGCCAGTGACCTTGGCGTCAGTCGTACCACCGTCCGCGATGCCTTGAGTCGCCTCGAACACGAGGGCACGATCTATCGCAGGCAGGGCGCTGGTACCTTCGTGAACGAACAGGGACTCCGGATCAAGTCAAGGCTCGAGGAGATCTGGTCCTACGAACAGGTGCTCGAGGACCACGGGTATGTGCCTTCCATTCGCGTGCTGGCCGAGAGCGAGATGGCCGCAGACACAGCAACAGTCGAGGCGTTGGGGCTTTCGAACGATGACTCGATCCTGGTCATCGAGAAGCTGTTTCTCGAGGACGAGGAACCGGTGATTCTCACGATCAACCGGATACCGAGCGGCATCCTCACTGATACCGAGTACTCCGACGACGAGGCAACGCCGGTCTACGAGTTTCTCGAGCAGCACTGCAATCGCACTCTCAGTTACTACCTCTCAGAGATCATCCCTGTCTCCCTCGACAAGGATGCGGCGGCAAAGCTCGGGGTTGCGACGGGCACGTTGGCCATCTCGTTCGACGAGATCGGCTTCGACCAGAACAACGAGCCCATCGTGAGGGCAACCTCGTACTTCCGCGATGATCTCCTCCGCTTCCGTCTCATCCGAAAACGGGCCGGAGCATGAACAAGATCCAGCAACTACAAAGGAGCAATTGATGCAAACTCATCTACACGGTCGTGACATGATCACAACCCAGGAGTGGACGAAGGACGAACTCGACACAGTGATCGATATCGCTCTCGACCTCAAGCGCAGGCGAGCCCTTGGCGAACCCCACCCGCTGTTGCGCGACAAGGTTCTTGCGATGCTGTTCTTCTTCTCCAGCACCAGGACAAGGGCAAGCTTCGAGGCAGGCATGGCCCAGCTCGGTGGTCACGCCATGTTCCTCGATTCCACGAGTACCCAGATCGGGCACGGTGATACATGGAAGGAGATCGGTGAGATCCTTGGTCGGTACAACGATGGGATCGCGATTCGCCAGGTTGACTGGGGAATCGGAAATGACTACATCCGCGCAGTCGCAGAAGCCAGCCGCACGCCTGTTCTCAACATGCAGTGTGACTGGTACCACCCTCATCAGGCGCTCGCCGACCTGCTGACGATCATCGAGCAGAAGGGCGATCCGCGCAAGCTCACGATCAACATGAGCTATGCATATGCGTCGAGCTATCAGAAGCCGATCAGCGTTCCCCAGAGCGTCATCCTTCTGATGACCCGCTACGGAGCGAACGTCCGCCTCACTCGTCCGCCGGAGTTCAAGCTGATGCCAGAGATCGTGGCTCAGGCCGAGGACAACGCAAAGAAGTTCCACGGCTCCTTCGAGATCGTCGAGGACTTCGAAGAAGGTATGGCGGGCGCTGATGTCGTTTACGCCAAGGCTTGGGGCTCCATGCTCACCACATCGAACCTCGAGGAGTCATCGAAGATCTCTGACAACTACACCGACTGGATCGTCGATCCACGCCGGATGGAGATGGCTGATGAAGACGCCATCTACATGCATCCACTCCCTGCCGATCGAAATATCGAGGTTGCAGATGCAGTCATCGATGGTCGATGGAGCCGCGTATTCGACCAGGCCGAGAACAGGCTCCACGTGCAGAAGGCGGTAATGGCCCTCACCATGTGAGGGTTCGCCCTCACTATGTGATGGTTCGCCCTCACCATGCCAGGCCAGTGCTCGGGGGACACTTCGGTGTCCCCCGACAGCGTAAAATCGGTGATGTGAACGCCACCGATCTGATCTCATAGAGAAGG
>JAUVQC010000081.1 GCA_030598305.1 Actinomycetes bacterium | reverse complement strand
TGGTGTGAATCGAGGTAGTCCTCGGCCTCGCTCGGTTTGCGGCGCGCAAGTTCACGGATCGTCGAGCCGAGTTGGCCTGGGCGTGTTATCCGGATCTTCATGCATGTCCAGCCTAGGTGCCTCACACCGTGGTCCGGATGTGCAACAGGCCCCCAGGGGGATAGGGACCTGTTGCATGTTCCACAGGTTCCAAGGGGGGACGAGGAACCCGCAGTATGTTTCGCAGACTCCCCAGGGGGGACGAGGGAGTCTGCGGAGGGTCGTCTGGCGACCCAGCAATTTGAGGATACTCCATTGCCGCGCGACATCAAGCCGCAATTGGTGATCTTTCTTGTCAGAGAACCAAGATTCGCCCGGAAGGCCCGTGTTCAAAGGATCTATCGACAATACGACCGATCACTGACCCGGTGGACTCCTCGTCAGCGAGAGCCTCCAAGAGTGCCTGGACGAGCGCTGCGTCGACTGCGATGAGTAGCCCACCGCTTGTCTGTGCATCCGAGAGAATCCACCTGATATCGTCGGCGACGCCCTCGAAGATGACTGTCGATTCGATGGCGGCCATGTTCCGACGCGTGCCGCCGGGGATCTCCCCGTTCTCCGCAAGGGTGCGGACGCCATCGATGATCGGGACGGCGCCGGCATCGATCTCAGCGCTCACACCAGACCCGCGCGTCATCTCGGAGAGATGCCCCAACAACCCGAAACCGGTCACATCGGTGACTGCTCGTACGCCGACGCGTCGAGCCGCTCGTGCCGCACCCCGATTGAGCTGGGTCATGACCTTGATGGCTGCGTCGAGTACCGGCTGGGGTGCTGTGCCGTGTTTCGCTGCGGTTGAGATGATGCCCGTACCGAGGGGCTTCGTCAGTACAAGGGACTGGCCGGCCTCCGCTGCGCTGTTCGTCGTGATGTCCGCCTCCGGGGCAGTTCCGGTCACAGAGAAGCCGTATTTCGGTTCAGGGTCATCGACCGAGTGACCGCCAACAACCGTGCAGCCGGCGTCAGCCATGACGGTAAGGCCACCCTCGATCACCCGACCAAGAACCTCGAACGGGATCGTGTCCCGTGGCCACCCGATCAGTTGGAGCGCGGTCAGTGGATCGCCTCCCATCGCATAGACATCGCTCAATGCGTTCGCCGCCGTGATCCTTCCCCAGTCGTAGGGGTCATCGATGATCGGTGTGAAGAAGTCAACGGTCTGGATGATGACGCGGCCGTCTTCCATGCGAAAGACCCCGGCGTCATCCGAACCCGGGATACCTACAACGAGGTCCGGGTGCTGCGTAGCCGGGTGGTTGTGCGTGTGACGCAGGACCTGCGTCAGCTCGTCAGGACCGAGCTTGCACGCTCAACCGGAGCCGTGGGAGAAGGCTGTGAGCCTGATGTGTTCCATCGCCGGGACGATAGACGACCCAGGGACAAACGACTTGCGACAGAACACTAGGTTGCGAGTGCAACGACAACGGAGAAGCATGCGTGTAGGTGTCATCGGTGGGGGAACCATGGGGATAGGGATCGCCCATCGGTTCGCGGCGAATGGTGCAACAGTCACGATCGTCGACGTGGATCTGGAGATGGCTCAGGCCGCTGTTGATCGAACGGCCGAGACGCTAAGGACTGCAGCCGAGCGCGGCAAGCTCAATCCTGACGATCTCGATGGTCTCATCGGAAATCTCTCAGCCGCAGGATCAGTCGAGGATCTCGAAATCGGACTCGATCTGATCGTCGAGGCTGTCATCGAGGTTGTGTCGCTCAAACGGTCCGTGCTCACGGCGTGTGAATCACGTGACCCGCACGTGCTGGCATCGAACACGTCGAGTATCTCGATAGATGAGCTCACCACCGGACTGTCGGCACCGGAGCGGTTCGCGGGGATGCACTTCTTCAATCCCGTGTGGGCGATGCACCTCGTCGAAGTGATCAGGGGCACTGCCACGTCCCAGGTCACCCTCGATGAGATCGAATCCATCGTCGAGTTCCTTGGTATGGAGCAAGCGCTCATCAACGATTCGCCCGGATTCGCCACCAGTAGGCTCGGAATCCTGGTGGGGATCGAGGCGATCCGGATGGTTGAGGAGGGCGTTGCAGATCCAGCAGACATCGATCGTGCGATGTCGCTCGGATATCGGCATCCCATGGGACCGCTCATGCTCGGTGACCTCGTCGGTCTTGATGTGAGGTTGAAGATCGCGACGCACCTCGCATCGGTGTACGGCGACCGCTTCGAGCCACCGGAGTTGCTCAGGACGATGGTCGATGAAGGCAGACTCGGTAAGAAGTCCGGTGTCGGCTTCTATGACTGGTCGTCCGGTTCAGCGGTGCCTATCGAGAAACTCTGACACAACGACATATGTCATCTCAGGTTGATCCGCCATTGGATTGTGTCCCGCGCCAGGGATCACCCGGAGTTGTGCCCCGGGGATCAGGTCTCCCATCTCCTCATTGATGGAGCGGTAGCGCTCATCGCGATCCCCAACGATCAGGAGCACGGGCAATGGGATCCTCCCAAGATCGTCCCAGATAGGTGGTTGTGCTCCCTGACCGTAGCCGCGAAGAGCGGATGCGAGACCACTTGGTGTGTTCTCCGATCTGACTGCGCGGTCCCAAGCGCGGTACTCGGCGCTTAGATGGTCAAGCGAAGTGAATCCTGCGGTTGTCCACGACTCTACGAACGCTTCCAAACCGATGGTCTCGATCCTCTCCGCCAGCGCGGCGTCGCTGGCTGCACGAGCCTGCCGCTCCCCACGGTCGCGGATACCTGCAGCGGCCGAGACAAGTACGAGGGCCGAGACGTTATCGGGAGATTCCACCGCTACAAGGAGGGCGAGCCTGCCGCCTTGGCTGTAGCCGAGCAGCGGTCTCGGATCTCCGGGTGCCTCGAGCACGGACTCGATGTCGTCGAGAACGCTGTCGACATCGCATGACCGAGCGCGGCTCAGCCCATGACCCGGAAGATCAGGAGCGATGATCGTGTGATCCAACGGTGCAGCGGCGGGTGAGAATTGCTCACCGGTCAGAGAGAAGCCGTGAAGCGCAACCAGCTCCGGACCGCTGCCGAGCCGTCGGAGGTGCAGCACGCTACTCCTTGATCGGAACTTCTGTGGTCAACACCTTGTAGATGACGGCGGCGATGAGTGCGATGACACCGAGGATGATGAGTTTCTTCATACCCAGAGGATAGGCGGGAACGGCGAATGCCGTTCCCGAGGTGCTGCTTGCTGTCAGTAACCTACTCTTGTCACATGGCTGAATCCGTGCGTGTGCGACGCGTCTTCCCGTATGTCGCTTGGGCAACCCTTGCATTCACCGTGCTGGTGATCCTGTGGGGAACCGTGGTCCGTGCAACAGGCTCCGGTGATGGCTGTGGTCAGAGCTGGCCGAAGTGCGGTCAGCAGTTCATCCCCCCCAATCCGACCGTGGAGACACTCATCGAGTTCTCGCATCGGGCGTCGTCATTCCTCGCCGGAATCGGTGTGGCCGCGGTGTTCCTCCTCGCCATGTGGGCGTGGCCCAAACGCCATATCGTACGAAGGGCTGCGACGGCTTCCGGTGTCTTTCTCGTGATCGAAGCCCTCCTCGGTGCGTCGCTTGTTCTCTTCGGCTGGGTCGATGACGACGTGTCCGCAGCTCGAATGGTTGTCGTCCCCCTGCATCTTGTGAACACGTTCATGCTCCTTGGCGCACTCTCTGTCACCGCGTGGTGGGGTTCGGGTCTTCCTCAACCAACCACGGAGGGCAGGGAGAGGTCGATTCGGTGGCTCCTCATCGGTGCGGTGGCTTTGTTGGTGCTCGGCGCGACAGGAGCGCTCAACGCCCTTGCAGACACGATCTTCCCGGCCGACTCACTGGCACAGGGCATTGCTGAGGAGTTCGGGCCCACGGCACCGATCCTGATCCGTCTCCGGATCATCCATCCTGTTGTCGCCATTGCGGGAGGATTGCTGGTCGGATGGATTGCCGCAAGCACTGCTCGTCGTGGTTCCCTGAGAACGAAGCGCCTCGCGGCTGCAGTGAGCATCATCGTCCTTTCTCAGTTCTTCGTCGGAATCGCGAACATCTTCTTCCTCACACCGCTCGCCATCCAGGTGATCCACTTGATGGTCGCCGATTTTCTCTGGATCGCCTTCATCCTCTTCAGTGTGTCCTGGCTTGGTGACCCGATCCGCGTCGGCGTCCGGGATCCGGTGACTGCATGACGACGCGGGCTTACATCGAGATGACGAAGCCACGAATCATCGAACTGCTCCTGATCACAACGATCCCGGCCATGGTGGTTGCCCACGGTGGCTGGCCCGGTTGGAAGCTCGTGTTGCTCGTGCTTTTGGGTGGATCCCTGTCAGCCGGTGGAGCGAACGTGATCAATCAGGTCTATGACCGCGACATCGATCGGATCATGAAGCGCACCGCGGGACGACCACTCCCCACCGGACGGGTTTCTCCACTCCGCGCCACTGCATTCGGGATCGTGCTCGGATTGGCTGGGTTTGTTGTTCTTGCGGCAGGGTCGACACTGCTGGCTGGCGTCCTTTCACTCGTGGCGTTCGGGTTTTACGTGTTCGTGTACACGATGCTCTTGAAACGGACGACGACCCAGAACATCGTGATCGGAGGCGCGGCTGGCGCCGTGCCAGCCCTCATCGGCTGGGCTGCGGTCACCGGTGACCTGTCCGTCGCGCCGTGGGTGATGTTCGCGATCATCTTCTACTGGACGCCTCCGCACTTCTGGGCACTGTCGATCAAGTACGAGGAGGACTACCGGGCGGCTGGGATCCCGATGCTGTCGGTTGTGGCAGGTGACGAGGTCACGTTTCGCGAGATCCTTTGGTACTCGGTTGTCACCGTCGGTGTCAGTCTGATGCTGGTTCCCGTCTCGACACTCGGATGGATCTACGCCGCCGTGGCGATTGTCCTCGGGATCTGGCTTGTGGTAGCCGCCGTCAGGCTCAGGGGTGACCGCACCAAGGCCATGAAGTTCTTCGGGTTCACGAACCTGTATCTGGCCGGCGTGTTCCTTGCGATGATGATCGACCGATTGGCCGGTACCGCCAAACTTCCTGGAAACGTGGTCTTCTGGATGGTTGCCGCGACCACGCTCGTCGGTGTCGGCGGATTGGCCGTGATCGCATCAGAGGTTGGGTCCGATGCTCGCGCCCCGGGTGTCTCTCGTTTCCGCCAGGTTCTGGAGGTGGCGGTCACCGCGGCATTCGCCTTCGCCCTGACCTGGGTTGCCTGGCTCGCAATCTCCTAAGCTCTCGGCCGTGACCGATACAGCACCCATCCGGGCAGAAGAACAATTCGACGAGCAGACCGTTGCCACCTACCTCCACGGAATGCTGCCGTCCCTCTTCCCCTGTGAAGACATCCTCTTCGATCAATTTCCCGGCGGCGCGGCCAACCTGACCTATCGCGCCCGATGCGCGGATGGTGACGAGTGGGTGCTCCGGCGGGCTCCTCTTGGTGATGTCGCAAGAGGTGGGCATGACATGGCCCGCGAGTACAAGGTACTGTCGCGATTGTGGCGCGAGTATCCGTTGGCCCCCAGGGCGTATCACTTCTGTGACGATCCTGATGTCATCGGCAAGCCGTTCTTCGTCATGGAGCGCCGACACGGATCGGTCATCCGCAAGGAGTGGCCTGCGTCCTGTATCGACGATCCCGACAGGAAGCGGGTCGTAGCGGAGTCCCTCGTTGACGCGATGTGTGGCCTTCACACGGTTGAACCCGGATTAGTCGACCTTGCCGATCTCGGCCGACCCGAGGGGTTCGTCGAGCGCCAGATCGACGGCTGGTCCCAACGCTGGCGGGATGCCGCGACACGACCGGTTCCCGACATGGACACAACGGCGCTTCTCCTACGGTCCTCAATACCTGTGCCCGAGCGTGCGACGATCCTCCACAACGATTTCAAATTGGACAACACGATGGTCGGGCCCGATGGCAACCTGGTCGCGGTCTTTGATTGGGACATGGCAACGCTCGGAGACCCACTGATCGACCTTGGCACGATGCTCGCCTACTGGGCACAGCCGGACGACCCGACCTATCTCGTGTTCGGCGCCAACGCGGTCGCGATCGGCGAAGTGATGACCAAGGCAGAGGTTCGCGAGCGGTATACCGAGCGAACGGGCTTCGACGTGTCCCGGATCTCTTACTACGAAGGCCTTGCGCTTTTCCGTATCGCGGTGATCATCGAGCAGATCTATGCGCGGTTCGTTGCTGGCCAAACCAGCGATGAGCGGTTTGCCGCATTCGAGCCGATCGCTCCGTTGCTCGCCGCCGCAGCCCGCGATCTGCTGTCGTAGGATCAGCGGTATGCCACAGGAACGAATCGATGAGCTGAGACAG
>JAUVQC010000129.1 GCA_030598305.1 Actinomycetes bacterium | reverse complement strand
TCCGCTCCCTGTCGCGTATCTCTGGGGCGTGGGCCCGGTTACGGAGCGCAAGCTTCACGATCTGGGGCTTGAGACGATCGGAGATATCGCTGATACGCCTACCGAATCGCTGAGTGCGATGCTTGGCTCGGCTGCGTCCAGGCATCTCCACGCCCTCGCCAGCAATCAGGATCCGCGTCCGGTGGTACGCACGCGGAAGGCGAAGTCGCTCAGCGCCCAGAGCGCCATGGCGCCACAGATCAGACAGATGAAGGATCTTCTGCCCATCCTCCAGCGCTTGACAGACAGGGTCGCGTCCAGATTGAGGAAGAAGGAGCGGTCCGCACGAACGGTGACGGTGAAGGTCCGATTCGGTGATCTGACAGCAGTGACACGATCCGCAACGGTCCAGACGCCGACGGCATCGACGGGAGCCATCGTCGAGATCGCAAAGCCGCTTCTCCAGAAGGTGCTCGATGAGTATCCGAGACACGAGACGACACTGCTGTCCGTTGCAGCGACGGGTCTCGGTGTGAACGAACCGATTCAGCTCGCTCTCGGTGTCGACGATCACGCTCAGGGTGGAGGTACACCAGAGGAACTCGAGTCGGATGCCCTCGATCGCTCGGTTGACGATCTCCGAGAGCGGTTCGGCCGCGAGATCCTCCTTCACGGCAGTGACCTGCTCTCCGGTCGCTCCGGATTCACCGATGGCCTCAGCGACATCATGACCAGAGACGATGATCGACTGACGACTGACGACTGACGACCCAACCGTAGGCTGCTCTGATGCGTCCCACCTACTGGCTGCTCATCATCATTGCCGCGCTCGGTTGGGGATCCGGCGGTGTTGCGACGCGTGCGGCATTCGCCGAAGGCGTCGGGCCATGGACTTTGATTGGCATGAGGGTGTTGATCGCTGCCGTACTGGTCGCACTCGTGCTTCTGGCTCGGCAGTCCCCGCTACCGACGAGGGAAGTGCTGCGATTCGGACTCATCCAAGCGTTCTTCAATCTTTCGGTGCCATACGTACTGTTCACGTTCGCGTTGGAGGAGGCATCGGCCGGATTCGTCGGACTGCTCACGGCGCTGATCCCCATGGCGACCTCCGTCTTTGCCAACTACATGCTGCCGAACGAACCATTGACACCACGTCGGATTCTCGCCCTCTTCGTTGCGTTCACCGGCGTGGCAGCGCTCATGCTCTCGGGAGACTCAGGGCTTGCCGAGGGCGGTCGTCCCCTCGTAGCGATCGGTCTCGGTCTTGTCTCAGTCGTCTCTGTTGGATTCTCCGGCGCGTTCGCAAAGAAGCATGCTGGCACCTACGACCCGATCATGTTGTCAGGTCTGCAGTTCGGCATCGCCAGCATCTGGCTGGTCGGTGCCATGGTTGCCATCGAGGGGGTTCCAACCGATGTGTCGTCCACCGGGTGGCTACTGATCCTCAGCCTTGCCGTCGCGGCAACCTTCATGCCGTTCCTGTTGTATTTCTGGCTCCTGCAACACATCTCGGCGACTGAGGGCTCACTCGTTGGCTACATCGTCCCCTTCGTGGGCCTCATCGGTGGCATGGTGCTGCTCGGTGAGCAACTGCAGGGCGGCATCATCGTCGGAGGGATCCTCGTCGCGTTCGGGATGTACCTCTCGGACCGCGAGGGGCGCAGGATGGCCCGAGATCCGGCGCTCCAACGTATCCGCTGATCGGCTTTTGGCGTGGCGTACGGGACAATATTCCCGTTGGGCACGCCAGAAGCTCGGGCTGTTAGTTCCAGAGTCGCCGTGTTATGATTAGGGTGACCTAAGGACAGGTGACTCGGAGCTGTAGGTATGGCTGATAACACTATCGGTGTGGTGACATTGGGTGATGTCGCCATCGGTGAGAGCGCAACCGTGGTCGGTTTCGCTCCAGCCGCTCCATCCAGGCGTCTTCTCGAGATGGGATTCGTGCCCGGCACCGTTGTCACAGCACTGCGCTCGGCACCCCTCGGTGACCCCGTCGAGTACGCAGTGATGGGCGGTCGGGTGGCGATGCGACGCAGCGACGCCTCCGCGATACTCGTTGAGGGAGGGTCCTGATGGCTGGCTGTGCGCACTGCGGTCCGGTGGATGAGGCCACACCGAGGCAGTACGACACGATCGTCGTGGCCCTCGCCGGCAATCCGAACACGGGGAAGTCATCGATCTTCAACCGTCTTACAGGGGCAAGACAGCATGTGGGTAACTGGCCCGGAAAGACCGTTTCGAAGGCGCATGGCAGGTTCGCCCATCATGGCAAGGAGTTCCGACTCGTCGATCTTCCGGGCACGTACAGCCTGAACGCTGCATCTCCTGAAGAGATGATCGCTCGTGACTACCTTGTCCATGAGCGCCCCGATGCCGTGATCGTCGTCGTGGATGCTTCGAATCTCGAGCGCAATCTCTACCTGGTCGTACAGGTGCTTGAGATCGGCATCCCAACTGTCGTTGCCCTCAACATGACCGATGTTGCGGATTCGCGCGGTATGGATGTCTCTGTCACGGAACTCTCGATGCGCCTTGGAGTACCTGTGGTGCCAACGATCGCTCGCAAGGGCCGCGGCCTCGCCGATCTCCGTGATGAGACCGTGGCAGCTGTCGCCGCGGTGAGCATGCAGTGAGCATTCTTCGTATCGACTATGGACCTGAGATCGAACGATCCATCGATCGTCTCGTTGACAGGATCGAGTCGTCACCAGACATAGCTGCGCGGTATCCGACGCGCTGGCTGGCGATCGCGCTCATCGATCGAGACCCGGGAATCGACGACCAGCTGGAAGAGATCGCCGGCGGTGTAGCGCTCATCGACGTTCGTGACAGGGAGCTCGATCGTTTGCGGTCCACGCTTGGTGAGATGACGGATACGGCCATCGCCGGGAAGCGCTTCGACACGGTCCACACCATTGCAGCGGCCGTAGCGGACGGGCGCGAGGAACTTCGGATGACACGGACGGACCGTATCGATTCGATCGTGACGAACCGATACCTCGGCATCCCGATCTTCCTTGCCGCCATGTGGAGCGTGTTCAAGATCACCACCGATATCGCCGGGATCTTCCTCGATCGGGTCGACAGCGCCATCTCGGGACCGATCAGCAACATCGTCTCTGGACTGATTGTCGCCGTTGGGCTCGGTGGCACGTGGATTGAGAGCCTGCTGGTCGACGGGGTCGTCGCTGGCGTCGGTGCGATTCTCGTTTTCGTCCCCGTCCTGATCTCGTTGTTCCTCGCTCTCGCGTTCCTGGAGGACTCCGGATACATGGCGAGAGCTGCGTTCGTGATGGACCGATTGATGCGCGGTGTCGGCCTTCAGGGGAAGAGCTTCCTTCCAATGCTTGTCGGGTTCGGTTGCACGGTTCCAGCGGTGTATGCAACGCGCACGCTCGACAATGAGCGAGACCGCATCCTCACCTCGTTGCTCACGCCATTCATGAGCTGCAGTGCGCGTCTACCGGTCTACGTTCTGATGTCGGCAGTCTTCTTCCCCAACAATGCAGGCCTGATCGTATTCGCCATGTACCTGCTCGGCATTGCGGTCGCTCTCGTGCTCGGCTTGATACTCCGCTCAACAGCGCTCCCGGTGACCGAGTACGCACCCACGATCATGGAGATGCCGCCGTACCGGATGCCGACGATCCGCTCGATCTGGATCCACACATGGGCGCGGACGAGGGCGTTCCTCAAGGAGGCTGGCACGATCATCTTTGCCACCATGCTGATTGTCTGGTTGCTGATGGCCATCCCGGCATCAGGTGGCGGCACGTTCGCTGATACCGATGTTGACGACTCGGCCTTCGCCGCTGTTGCGGGTTTGGTTGCGCCCGTGTTCGAACCGGCAGGATTCGGCTCGTGGGAGACATCAGGTGCCCTCATGTCCGGCTTCGTCGCTAAGGAGGTGGTCATCGGCACGATGGCCCAGGTCTACGGCGTTGACGATGAGCCTTCTGCGCTGATGGCTTCGATCGAATCAGGTTTCGAGGAGAGCAGTGGTGGCCACGGTGGATTGGCAGCACTCGCATTCATGGTCTTCGTGCTGCTGTACACACCGTGCATGGCCACCGTCGGCGCGATCAAGCACGAGATCGGAACGAAATGGATGTGGATGAGCGTGATCGGGCAGTCCGTCATAGCGTGGCTGTTCGCGGTGACCGTCTTTCGGGGCGGCATCTTCCTGGGTCTCGGATGACGCTCCTCGACAACGTCCTCGCCGAGCTTCGTCAGGTCGAAGGACCGATTCGCTCAACGAAGCTCGCGCTGAACGTCGGTGTGTCCGAGCCAGCCCTCGAAGGAATGATCTCGGTACTCGTTGCGAAGGGGAAGCTTGTCGGCAACGACGCCACTCCGATCGAAGACATGGTCGCTTGCTCCGGCGTCGCCTGTGGCACCACATGCGTTGGGCTCGACTGGTGCCCCTTCATCGCCGATGTCCCCGAAACATACGCCTTGGTCATCGAGTCAGTAGAGCGACCGTGACGGCCCCAAGGAGTTGCTCCCTCCGTTCCAATTAGGTAATCTCTTAGTAGCCAACTAGGGATTACTATGGAATCGTCGTTCAGACGATGACCGTCGGTCAAGGAGAAGAGGGAGACATGGACCCCGCTGGTAACACGGCAAGCATCGAGACACCTCCGAAGTTGTTGGACTTCAACCAGGAACGGATCCGAACGCT
>JAUVQC010000067.1 GCA_030598305.1 Actinomycetes bacterium | reverse complement strand
TGCGTTGCATCCGAAATGTGGATTCGACCTGGAACTCCCAGGGACTCCATGCGAGCCGCTGTGTTCACGGTGTCACCCCAGATGTCGTATTGGAACTTGTGAGTACCGATTACGCCAGCAACGAGCGGACCGGAGCTGATACCGATGCGGAAGTTCACCTGCCTTCCTCCGATCGGCGGAAGGCTCACGAAGTGCGATCGCATGTCGAATGCAAGTTCAGTCAGGGCCGAGGCGTGATCCGCTCTCGGGAACGGAACCCCGGCTGCCACCATGTATCCGTCGCCAATGGTCCGAATCTTCTCCACATCGTGGACCTGCACAAGCCGATCGATCTCCGAGTACACCGCATTCAGCCATTCGACAAGATCTTCCGCAGGCATTGTGTCTGACAGGGCGGTGAACCCGACAATGTCAGAGAACAAGACACTCGCCGACTCGAACTTCTCAGCAATGACACCCCTCTGTGCCTTGAGCTGTTCAGCGATCGGAGCGGGAAGAATGTTGAGGAGAAGCCGATCCGACTCGGCCCGCTCCTCGTCGAGTTCTTCCATTACGACTCGCATCAGATTTGCGTTCTGTTGCTGGAGTACTTCGAGCATCTCCATCTTCTGACCGCTCTTTTCGAGCTTCCGGCGCAGGCTTCGGTTCTCACGCTCGAGCGCTCGAAATTCGGAGTTCTCGGTCGATGTCATGTGCCCAACAGAACTGTGACACAGGTTTCGTTGTGGAAGCGAGGCTCGGTGCCAGAACCCATTGGAGCGATCTCGCCAAACGCGTAGAAACCCGATACGGGAACGTCAGGTCCGACGTTCGCCACGATTCGCTCGATTTCATCCTTCGAGCGGGTCCCGAGCAAGAAGTTTCGAACAGCACAGGAGGCCACCAATGCAGCTTCGGGAACATGGTCCGCAGGAAAGCCATCCATCGCCTCAGCGATCGATGTATCGGTCCCATCGAGAATGTCCTCGGTGGTCGTCATCGCCAATCTGACGGTTGTCCCCTCGGGTATCGAGCCGAAGAAGGATGCTGAACCTGTTTCCGGGTCGTACGCAATCGGAGCGCGCAAGTAATACCGACCCGTCTCTTCGTCGAGCACAGCGAGCGGATTGGCCGTGGCGGCCTGATCGTTGCCGGAACCCAGATAGTGACGGTAAAAGTCCAGGATCGGCTCGCCATCGATCTCGAAGATCGTGAAGCCATCCGACTTTGTGACTACCGCTGTCTTGCCGACGGGCCGCCAACCATGGGACACACCAACCGATATCTGCAGCGGCCCCGAGACGACCAGGACGGGCAATGCGTTTGACATCACGTCGCGTTGATAGAACTGGAAAGCCCCCTCCCAGGGGACCGCCATCGGGAGCTCGGGTGCGGCCCCACCACCAAACACCGGGATGCTCGAGCCGAGCACTTCACCAATCGCCTGAGGAACAAGTGCTGGATCCATCTGCTCCACAGTCGGTGTTGCGATCACGAGCGCCGGATCCTTGTCTGACTTACCAACTGCCTTCTCAATCGCAGTCCGGGCGGCTCGCGCAACATCATCGCGACTGTTGCTTCCCACACCGGCTCTGAAGTCCAGCACGTCGGAAGCAAACAGTGTCAGCGTCGTCGAGCCTTCTTCGTACTCAGATGCCGATGACATGGGTGCAATGGTTGTGCAACCTATCAGCTCGAGATCTGGATACGCGTCCATGACCGTGTCGAGGAATGGCTTGAATTCCAGATCATGGGAAGCGAGAAGCAGTCCGGCTTGTGGCTTGCTCCCAGCCAGTTCGCCGACACACTGGGCAAGTACCTCTCTGGACGCGATTTCGCCGTCAAGCTCATCTGTTTGGGCTACAACCATCTTCAGCAAGGCGGAACTCCTGTCATGTGGAGCGCCTGACTCTACATAACTCCATCCATCTCGACGGGTCCGTCAGCGGTTCTCTACTTCGCCGGTTTCGATCTCGCCGATTGATTCCCCGAGGATGATCTGGTCGATGGTTAGTGCAAGCAGCTCGTAGCTCACCGGACCGGACACCTTCCCGACCACGATCCCCTCACGATCCACGAAGAACGTCTCGGGCAACCCGAGCACACCCCACTGGAACGCCGTTCGCGAGTCCTCATCCACTGTGTACACGGTGACGGCACTCCTGCCGAGTTCATCGAGGAAGTCGTTGGCGTTCGTGGGCGTGTCCTGGTAGTTGATCGCTATAAACGTGACGCCGTAGGCCGAGTAGTCCAGGGCAGCTGCAAGGAGCGCCTGATGCTCCGTGCGACAGCCGAGACACCACGAAGCCCAATAGTTGATGACGCGGATGTCATCGGGGTAGTCATCGATCTCGATGCTGCTCGACCCATCCATCAGCGCTATCTGTGAGTTCGGTGCCGGTTGGCCGATTAGCGGCGACGAGGAGATGCCAGGGTCCGTTCCGAACCTTCCGGCGAAGATCACCGCAACAACGAGGAACGCAAGTCCCGCAGCGATCACAACCCAGACCATGCGCGACCCGCGCTGGCTGTCGCTCATCCCTCGGCCATCTCAATGAGAAGGGATCTTGCAGCTTCGAGCACATCGTCGGGGACACCGTCTGCTTCGACGATGGTCGTCAACGCTTGTTCGGCAGCATCGAAGTTCCCGAGGGAGAACTGAATGTTCCCGAGGAACCACGTCGCGGTGAGCGAGGTGGGTTGACGCTGGAGTGCAGCTTCCACGTACTCGAGAGCAATATCGGGCCGACCCGAGAGATAGGTCATCCAACCGACATTCGTAAGGGCCTCAGGGTGCTTCTCGAGGTCGAGAATCACCATGTAATGCGTCAAGGCCTGGTCGAAGTCACCCGAGTCGAAGTATCTGCGCGCAAGGGCGAGGCGCATGTTGACGATGTCGGGGTTGGCAGCGACAACAGCCTCCATCTCCTCATTTGAGATCTTGGAGAGGTCGATTCCCTCCTGGCCGGTCGCCACGTCACTCGCGACGCCCTCGGCACCGTCGGTCGAAGGCCCGGTGAGGGAGTTGACGGCGAAAACGACAATGAAGGTGATGGCGATCGCAACCACCGCAGTCCCGATAATGGCCCGCCCCGACAGCCTCTTCGCTCCCCCTCCAGTCGCCACACCATCGCGTATCTCTCCCGTGGAGACAGGAGCCCCTGAAGAAGCAGCCTGCTCATTGAGTTGGAGAAGCTCCGCCCCGTACTTCTCGCGCAACCCGTCGGCAGTCTCGGCATCGAGATCGCCAGCTCTGACCTGGCGGTCGAGATCCTCGAGTTCCTCGTTGATGAGGTCGATCTGGTCCTGGTTGCGGTCAACCATCGATGGACCCCCGGCCTGACGCACCGCGCTTCATCATGATGAGGACACCCCCACCTGCAAGCAGGGCAACGATCGGGACCAGCCAGAGCGCAACCGACCATGCGGACGTCGATGTGTCGAGGATGAACGAGTCTCCGAAGTTCGCTGCGAACTCCTCCATGATCTCCTCATCCGTGGCACCCGCCTCGACTCGCTCCGCGATAAGTGCGCGATAGTCGGCGGCCACGCCGGACTGGGAATCGGCAAGGGATTCGCCATTGCAGAAGGGACAGCGTATTGCCGAGGAGAGTGCTTCAACACGGTCGGCGGCCGGTGGCTCGGACGGTGGCTCGGAGGAGAAGCCGAACACGACGAACCCGAGCGCGACCACGGACACTGCAATCGCGATGATGCTCTTCGCCCTGTCAGACATGTGTGGATCCCGGCTCCTGTGCTGTCACTTCATCTGACGCTCGGCGACGCCTGCCAGGTTTCCGTCCGAGGGCGATTACCCCACCAGCAACGATGATCAGCCCACCAACCCACAACAGCCATTGCAGCGGGAAGACGAATACGTTGAGCTCGATCCGCTCGGTCGTCCCTCCGGCGATCCCGATGTAGACATCGTCGATGAGACCCGTCCACACGTCAGGAGTACCGATCGGCTGTGATGAGCCCTCGTATGTGTTGATGCGCGGTTCGAGTTCCGCTTTCACGGTGGAACACGATTGGTCGAGGATCGCGACGCGGACTCCCTGGACGACGCGGTGCGGCTCCGTATACGAGGTCGGCCCGAGGTACTCGACGCAGTAGCCATCGACCACTGCCGTCTCCCCGACAGAAAGGGCGATCGTGTCCCTCACGACAAGCCCGGATGTCGTTGCGAGCGCGATCGCCACAAATGCCAGGCCGATGTGGGACACCTGGCCGCCCCAGTATCCAACGTCGTTCCCGAAGACCTTTCTTGCAGCAGTTCCCATCCCTTCGGGGCGGGCCGTCACGACCTCGAAGAATCTCAAGGTGATCGCCGAGATGACGAACACGGCAAGACCCAAGGTGATCACGACGGAGAGCGATTCGACACCGACGGACACGGAGATGGCAGCTGCAACAAGCCCAAGGGCGACTGCCGCTCGCAGGCGTTTCCAGAGCAACTCGGGGGTGGCAACACGCCACGGAGAGATGGACCCCACGCCGAGGACAAGCAGGAGTAGAAGGCTCAGCGGCACCGCCGCGCGATCGAAGAAAGGTCTGCCGACGGCAACCTCGTCCCCTGACATCGCCTGGACGATCAGGGGGTACAGCGTGCCGAAGAGCACGGTGAATGCAAAGACAGTGAGGATGAGGTTGTTCGCGAGGATGTATCCCTCACGGGATGACAGAGAGTCGAGCCTCGGAGCCTGGGCCACATCGGAGGCGCGTGCCGCAAAGAGTGCCAATGACCCGATCACGATGAGAGCAAGGAAACCCAGGAGCAGCGGACCAACGGTTGACTGGCTGAATGCGTGCACAGACGCAATGACACCCGAGCGGGTGAGGAACGTACCGAGGATCGTGAGCGCGAATGTCGTGATGACGAGGATGAAGTTCCAGGCCTGGAGCATGCCTCGCTTGCGCTGAACGACCGCGGAGTGGATGAAGGCTGTTGCGGCGAGCCAGGGGAGCAATGCGGCATTCTCAACAGGGTCCCACGCCCAGTAGCCACCCCACCCGAGGACTTCATAAGACCACCAGCCACCCAGCAGGATTCCGAAGATGAGGAAGGACCATGAGATGAGTGACCAGCGGTGCGTGCGGTCGAGCCAGGCCCGCCCGCTGTCCTTGCGCCACAGCGCCGCGATTGCAAAGGAGAATGGCACGGTGAATCCGACATATCCGACGTAGAGCATCGGGGGGTGGATGGCCATGAGGAAGTGGTTCTGGAGCAGGGGGTTGGGCCCGAGGCCGTCGGTCGGGACTGCAGTGGTTGCCAGCGGCCACCACGACGAGTTGAGGCAGAAGTCGCCTCCCGACTGGGTGCACACCGCAAACGGGTTCGCTGCCGTGGCCATGAGGCCGAACCAGAATATCGACACGACTCCCATGACCGAGAGAGCAAGCACACCGAGGCCATCCGCCGTATCGAGCTGCCTCCACACGAGGTACGTGAAGACTGCAAGCAACAGCCCCCAGAGAACGATCGACCCTTCGAGCGCGGCCCATCCGGCGGCGAAGAGGAACAGAAACGGTGTGGTTGTCGAGGTGTTGTTGGCAACGTACGCGATCGAGAAGTCGTGGGTGAGGATCGCAAGCTCGAGGAGAACGAAGGATGCGATTGAGGCTCCAAAGAACACCAGCACGGGCATTGCCAGGGCTGCCTTGTCACCATCGGTTCGGTGGCGGAACCCGATCACGACGATACCGACGGCCGCGGCAAGGGCAACGAAGATCGCGAGGTATCCGGCGAGCGCTATCACGACTCTGAGCAGGAGTGCAGGTCTTCGTCGTAGTCACCGGCGTCTGCTCTGTACTGCTCATCGTGCTTGACGAGCATTGTGTCAGATTCAAAGACCGCACCGTCCCATGTGCCCTCGACGACGACACCGATGCCTTCCGCGAAAAGCTGTGGCGGCACGCCAGTGTGGACAACGGCAACCGATGTGTCGCAGTCCTCGACGATGAACGCTACGGTCGTCGTCTCTTCCACGACCGAACCGGGGGTGACCCGCCCTGCAAGCCGCAGCCTCGAGTCACTCGCCTCTCTGTCCTGTACCTCCTGGGGTGTGTTGTAGTACACGAGCGATGCGCTGAGGTTGGCCATGAGCACAACGAGGACCCCGATCAGCAGCACCGCTGGGATCACGAACTTGGCGTACCGCTTCACGACCCCTCACCAAGCCTCTCGCGTGAGCGCTGAATGCGAAGCGCTATGGAAACCGTGTAGGCAATGAGAGCGAAGTACGTGAAGCCGTACGCGAGCAGCACCCAATTCCATTGGGAAGCCTGGGTCATCGTCTGTTGTGCGAAGAGCATCAGGAATCTCGCTTCAGGTCAGGTGTGGTGACCGCAAGACCTGCGACCGGACCGGAACTTGTCTGTTCAGCAACAAGGACTTCGTCGTCGAGTCGGGCGAGTTCGATCCTCTTGAACATCATCGAGACGTACATTGCGGTGAAGTTCACCACCGACCACAGGAGCGTGAGGATGATGGCCGTGTCCATCTCTGGACCCTCGGGTTTGATGAGGGACGGTGCCTGGTGCAGGCCACGCCACCACACGACGGAGAAGTGAACGAGTGGGATCTGGATCGCAGCAATGATGCCGAGGATGGCTGCCCGCTTGGCGCGCACGTTGAGGTCATCTGTTGTGCGTCGAAGTGCGAGGTATCCGAGGTATACGAAGAACATGATCGCTGTGAGCGTGAGACGCGAGTCCCAAGTCCACCAGACGCCCCATGTCGGTTTCGCCCAGATCATTCCGAGCCCGATGGCGAGGCCGGTGAAAACCACACCGATCTCAGCCGAGGCGAGGGCCCTGCGGTCCCACTTGAGGTCCTTCTTCCACAGGTACATACCGGAAGCCACCATCGTGACCGCAAAAGCGAG
>JAUVQC010000036.1 GCA_030598305.1 Actinomycetes bacterium | reverse complement strand
TTCTCCGGGTAGATGTCACTCAGCACCGGAGTGTTCTGTGTCCTTGCAAACGTGTGCTGAGGCGATCGCCCGTACAGCATCCTGAAGTAGCCGGCAGGGGGTTCATCGGTGGGTTCGTACACCGGCACCGCATCGAAGCCGGCATCAGACAGCACCACAGATGAGAGCTCGATCTTGCCCGATGGCGTATGGAAGGGTGACTCGTCCTCGAAGTCCTCGAGATAGGGCTTCCCCTTCTGGATGATCACGCCACCCTCATCGTGCATCTTGTCGAGACTCGATCCGACCGAACGAAGGCGCGTATTGAGATACTCCTCGATCGTGTCCCACTTGAAGAACGCTTCGAGACCGACCCGGTTCCCGAGTTCCCTCGCCATCACCCAGCCCGGCAGCGTGTCGTACATCGGCGCAACAGCAGGTTCCCGCATCTGGATGAACGGGGTCTTGTGGGCGATCACCGACAGTTCGTCGTACCGCTCGAGGTAGGTCGCCTCGGGCAGTACGACATCGGCCCATGCGATGTGTTCCTGGGGGAGGACGTCTATGGCGAGCACGAAGTCGAGTGCCTTCAGGGCCTCGATCGTTCGGTCCGGCATCGGCAGGGAATGCAAGAGGTTGACGCCGTACACCACCAGACCGGCGATGCGGTATGGGTCTCCCGTGATCATCGGGTCCATGAGCTCCTGGATTGCTGTCGCACCAGCCAGGAATGTGTCGCGCGCACCATCGGCGCGTGCCTTGCCCGTGGGGCCGAGGGGAAGTTCATCGGACTCATCCCCAGGTTCGGCCGAACAGCCACCAGCACTCCCGGTAACCGCGAACGGCGGGTGGGGGTATGCGTCGAGAAAAGCCGACTTGTTGAAATACAAGCCACCGTGGCGTCCGTAGGCGCCGAGCAGCGAGTTGATGATGAACACCGCACGCATCCGTTGGGTGTCATTCCCGTACCAGGTCGTGTGACGACCGGGCATGATCGCCGCCCTCGGATGCCGCCGACCCATCACACGGGCGGTCTCACGGATCTGCCCGGCAGGGAGGTCGGTGATGCCAGCCGCCCACTCAGGTGTGTACTCAGCAACGTGCGATGTGAGTTCATCGAGACCGTTGGCCCACTCATCGAGGTAGGCGCTGTCGTAGAGATCTTCGGCAATGAGAACGTTGATCCAGGCAAGCAGGAGAGCCGTATCGGTGCCCGGCTTGATGGGAAGCCAGTAGTCAGCTTTGGCTGCGGCACTCGAGAAACGGGGATCAACAACGATCACCTGGGCGCCTCGACTGTGCGCTGAGATGAAGTCCTGCATGACGGTGTTGCGCGAATCCTCACCGATGTGACTGCCGATGAGCGTGATGCACTCCATCTCGTCCCAGTCCATGGGCTCGTGGCCCCCGGCGGGGAAGCCGAGCGTGAGCTTCGCTGCCTCGTCACGGGGACTGAGGCAGATGGAGGTCGAAGGCTTACCAGCGTTCGGCGTTCCCCACGCCTGGGCGAAGTACTCGGCGAACCACGAATCGCCGGTCGTATGTCCAAAGATGGCCAGACCCTCAGGGCCATATCTGTCCTTGATCGCGAGGAGCTTCTCTGCCGTGTAATCGAAGGCCTCTTCCCACGTGACCTCGCGAAACTTGCCCTCGCCTCGCTCACCTGTCCTGATCATCGGCGACCGCAGGCGGTCCGGGTCATTCATGAACGAGACGCCGGCCTGCCCTCTTGCACACAGCATGCCGCGACTCTTCGGATCTGACGGGTTGCCATCGATCTTGACGACCCTGCCGTCAACGCTCTCGACGACGATGCCGCACTTCCATGGACACATATCGCAGTAGTTGTACGTCGTGACCACGTCGCCACTGGCGAACCATGCAGGTTCGGGATACTTGGAGGCGAATCCGGGCACCTGGCTCCCCATGAGAACACTGCCTGTCAGGCCCGACGCAAGGAACTGCCTGCGAGTGATATGGAGGTCAACCTTGGCCACAATGTGCCTTTCATCGGTATGTTGTCAGTGTTACTTAATTCCGGAGTAACTGACTCTGTAACTCAGTATATCAGGTTCAGACGACACTGCAACTCGCGTTCTCATGTCAACGATGACGCACAGGAGTGGGTGCTCCAACGATCGACCTATCGTGGCGCCGTACACCTCCCCCGATGGCTGGAGATCCGATGACCAAGCAGTACGACACCGCCCCCGACCTGACGATCGACCTGTCGAAGGAGTACAAGGCGGTCATCCACACCAGTGCCGGCGACATCGCCGTCGACCTATATGCTGCCGACGCGCCCCAGACCGTGAACAACTTCGTGTTCCTCGGTGGCGATGGTTTCTACGACGACGTGATCTTCCATCGTGTCATCCCCGGTTTCATGGTCCAGGGTGGGGATCCCACCGGCACAGGGCGCGGCGGCCCTGGATACCGCTTCCGCGATGAGCTCGGCCATTCGAAGTCCTCCTACAAGCGAGGCACGCTGGCCATGGCGAATTCGGGACCCAACACGAACGGATCCCAGTTCTTCATCATGCATGCCGACTATGGCTTGCCGAATCAGTATTCGATATTCGGTGAGGTCACAGAAGGGCTCGAAATCGTCGATGCCATCGCCGCGGCCGCCACCGGCGCCCAGGACCGCCCCCTTGCTCCCGTCACGATCAACTCAATGACGATCACAGACGCATAGCTCCGGGAGTTTTGGCGTGGCTTGCGGGAACATATGCCCGAAAGCCACGCCAAAAGCTTCTTGGGGAGGGCCGCCCGCTACCGTGGAGCGCCATGGATTGGCTACTTGACCCGTTTGCGCTCGGCATCCAGCAGCGAGCCTTGATCGCAGGCTCGCTGGCGGCGATTGTCTTCGCCGTGGTCGGTACATGGGTCGTCATCCGCGGCATGACATTCCTCGGCGATGCTCTCGTCCATGGCGTGATCCCCGGCATCGCCCTGGCCGTGCTATTCGACTTCAACGTGCTCCTTGGCGCGGTCGGAGCAGCACTGGTGATGGTCCTCGGGATCAACTTCGTACACCGCCAGACGGAATTCTCCGAGGACACGGGCATCGGATTGCTCTTTGCGGGCATGCTCGCGCTCGGTGTCATCCTCATCTCAACAACACCCGGATCCGACGGCACGCTCGCGGCGATCCTCTTCGGCAATGTCCTCGGTGTCACCGTGGCCGATGTCGCGGTTCTCGCCGTGGTGGCAATCATCACCGTCGGCGGTACGATGCTGCTCTTTCGCAGGCTCCTCGTGCTCGCGTTCAACGAGGAGAAGGCCGAGCTTTTCGGACTCAGACCCCGAATGACCCACGGCATCCTGCTCGTGCTCATCACACTTGCAATCGTCGGTTCATTCCAGACAGTGGGAACCCTGCTCGTGTTCGGCCTGATGGTCGGACCGCCTGCAACAGCGGCACTGCTCGTTCGACGTGTGCCCACGATGATGCTTACCGCTGGCGTGATCGGGGTGTTCTCCGTGACCGGGGGGCTTGTCGTCAGCTACCACGCCGGCACTTCGGGCTCTGCCACCATGGCCCTCATCCCGATCGTGTTGTTCTTCGTGGTCCTCGGGTCCAAGAGTCTCAGACAGAGATCAGAAGTCGGACATCCGAGCTGACACCTGAAGGTCCAAGCCCGAGAACCGGTCAAGATGCTTTACGGCGCTCACGATCTCTGAGCCTTCGGCGCATCCTTCGCCGTTCGCCGGCATCCAGACCGCCCCACACTCCTGCTGCCTGATTCGTGGCGAGCGCGTACTGAAGGCACGCCTCTGCCACGGGGCATTCCGCGCAAATCTTCTTTGCGGCACGGGCCGCGGATTCTTCTTCAGATGCCGGGAAGAAAGTGTCGCTCTCGACACCGCTGCAAGCAGCAGACTCCCTCCAGCCGGCGTCTGGTTCCCACATCAGATCGCTCAACGTAAGCAATGTGCCATCCCTCTTCTCTCCGGGAACCATATAACGACTACGACCGTGTGTGAATTCCCGATTTGTCACATGATGGCATCAACCTGTGACAAAAACGCCTCTGCCGTCCAGCTTCTGGGATCTGACGGATCAGATCCCAGTGGGCGCTTCCTTGCTGTCGTCATGGGTCCAGGTCACGGACGACTCAACCGTGACAACGCCCTCGACCCGTGTTGCGAGTTCCTCAAGGATCCTCGACTCGGACCGTGATGGAACGTGACCCGAGATCGAAGCGATGCCATCGATAACCGCCACCGAAATGTCATCGGGCGACAGCCCGAGCACGCCAATCGCAACGTCATTGGCGATTTCGTCAGCCAAGGCATCATCAGGCCGGGCGAACACACCCATGACGTCCGCTCGCGCGATGATCCCACAGAGTGTGTTGTCCGGTAGCACCACCGGGAGACGTTTTACGCGGAGATCGGTCATCTTCCTGGCAGCCTCCGTCACGGTGCTCGCGCTATCAATCGTGTGGGGATCACGCGTCATGACGTCACCGACCGTTTTCGCGTTCGTGGGCTTCGCATCGCCAAGGAAGTTCGCCAGCAGGCGACGCCTCTGACGCCCCCATGACCGGTTGGCCTCCGCCATGACAAAGTCTGCCTCGGTGATGATCCCGATGACCTTTCGGTCATCATCAATGACCGGAAGACCGCTGACACCGGACTTCACCATCACCGTGGCTGCCTCCTTCAGGGCGGCGTCCTCGGTGATCGTCATGATCTCTTGACTCATTACATCGCCGACCTTCACCGACGAACCTCCTCGTTGGAACCTGTGCGCATCAGGCTAGTGCTCTCGTGCTCAGCCGGTTCGTCCAACAACCAGCGGTGCACTACGCTCATGCCACCTGCACCAGAGTCACCGGGGGAAACCGTGCCACTCAACATCATCTATCAAGGCAGCGAGACCGCTGTAGAAGACGACGCGACAGTCCTGATCGGCTCGGACGCCGCTTCGACCATCCGAATCGTTCGCCCGGGTATTTCGCGTCGACACGCTGTTGCATCCTTCGATGGAACCGAGTGGAAGGTTGAGGATGCAGGCAGTCGCAATGGGATTTTCGCCGACGGACAGCGCGTCCAGACGACAACCGTCGATGGTCCGACAACCTTGTACCTTGGTCACGCAACCGATGGCGAGGCGATCTCGTTCGTACCCGTGTCAGACGGCAAACCGGACGCGTCCATCCAGGACGAAATCGATGCGTTTGTCATCGCCGATGAGCCCGAGCCAGAAGAGGCGAAGTCACCTGCGCCCGTGACGAGGACCCAGGTACAGCCCGCGGTTGTAGGCGGGGCATCCGACGCTGAACTCGCTGCACTCACGGCAGCACTTCGCGACCAGATCAGCTCGGTCAAGGGCCTCACCTGGTCCGTGTGGGCCATGATCGCGGTAACTGCAGTCCTCGCGGTGATGACGCTCTTCGTCGGAATCCTCGGAAACTAGATTCCCTCTGAATCCGGGTTCTCGAGGAACTTCAGAACTTCATCCGCGATCTCATCGGCTGTCGGTAGGTCGTCGGGCATCTTTGCCGTCGTTCCGATACTTCCCTCGAGCCGGTCGATGAACTCAGCCGCATCGGATCGCTGACTTATGATCTCGTCCAGGCGATCGATCTGGGCATTGGACTCCTCCTCGAGCTCCGACAGATCGAATTCGGTGCCGAGCTGGTCGGCGACCTTCTTCAGGAGGGCCACGACGGCAGGGTGATATGGTCGTCCGACGTACTGGGGGACCTGGGCCCAGTAGCCGATCGCCTCAAAGCCCGCATCCTCGACAGCGGAGCGGAAGACCGTGCCAGCGGATGCCGGTACGACGATCTCGTCCATCAGCATCTCGTCACCACCGAGCAACAGTCGAGGATCGGACGCGGTACAGAACACTGAGGTCTCGGCGCCATGCTTCACCGGTGTCGGTACAGCGCCGAGGGTTACAAGGTGTGAGATGTCGAAGTGTTGCGTCAGATCGCTGATCGCATCACAGATCCCTGACCATGCGTAGTCAGGCTCGTTCCCGACCATGAGCAACACATCACGACCAGACGGCCGGACATGCACGAGCTCCATACGCGGCCATGTGAGGGATTGGGACTCCCCTGAGACAAACCGCAGGATCGGACGATTGGACCGATAGTCGAAAATCGCGTCTGGGTCGAAGGTAGCGATTGGCTGGCCGTCCTCCGCCAGCCAGTCAGCAGCGTCGCTCGCTGCCGAGGCAGCATCTCCCCAACCGGCCAATCCAAAGATGAGCACCGGTTTGTCCATCGGTGGCGGCGTGTGCAACGTGTAGAGAGGCATCGTCTAACGGTAGACGGTCGGCGGTGGACCGTCGACCGCTTCTCACATCCGATCTCCGACGTTGGGCTCAGAGATACAGCCCGTTGGGTTGGTCATCGCCATCCCCAGAGTCGATCGCCTTCTGGTAGCGCATTCGTTCCAGCTGGGCCGATGCGGCCATCTGCTGGCTGATGAGGGACGCCTGGATCCCGTGGAACAAGCCCTCGAGCCACCCGACCAGCTGTGCCTGTGCGATACGCAGCTCAGCCTCAGATGGTGTCTCAGTGATGGGGACGAACACGGCGTCGAGCTCCTCGACGAGGTCGTCGGACAGGACGTCGCGCAGCTCGTCGATCGACTGGTCGTAGATGGCGAGAAGTCGTTGACGCCCCGCTTCTTCCAGCGGCGCCTCCCTGACCTCGTCGAGCATTGCTCGCGTCATCGAGGCGATCCGAATCAACTTGGAGGGTTCCGAGACATGGGGACGGCCGTCCTCAGCCTCATCTGACTGCTCGATGTCGGTCACTACTTCGGGCGTAACTGCACTCGGGGCTATTGCTTTGGTCTCTGGTTCCATGCACAAAGCATACGGCGGCATGGTCCTGGAGTCACCGGTACGATGCGTGAGCATGACAGAAACATCTACCACGTCATCGCAACCATCCAAGCCCAAGAATCGCGGGTTCCTCAAGAAGCTCCTGTGGACACTCCTCGGGCTATTCCTCACATTCGTCGTGTTCGCATTCGCGTTCGGCCAGTACTCGATCCACCGTGCATTTCCACAAACATCGGGAACGATCAAGGTCGAAGGGCTTGAGGGACCCGTCGAAGTGCTTCGCGACTCGATGGGTATCCCTCACATCTACGCAGACTCCGCGCCAGATCTCATGATGGCCCAGGGCTACGTGCACGCCCAGGACCGCTTCTGGCAGATGGACTTCTGGCGACATATCTCAACGGGAACCCTCTCGGAGATGTTCGGTGAGAGTTCGGTTGAGGCTGACTCGTTCCTTCGCACCATGGGTTGGGGGTGGCTCGCAGAGAGCCAGGTCACCCAGGAGCGTCCAGAGATCGTGGATCTCCTTGACGCGTACGCGGCCGGGGTGAACGCCTATCTGGCAACGCAGTCACCCGCAGACCTGTCCCTCGAGTACTCCGTGCTCGAGCTCCTCAACCACGGCTATGAGCCCGCACCCTGGGATGCGTCCGACTCACTTGCATGGGGCAAGGTGATGGCGTGGGATCTCGGTGGCAACATGCAGGCTGAGATCTACCGTTCACTCGCGCTCGGGGTGCTCCCTGAGGATCGCGTTGAGCAGCTCTTCCCTCCTTATCCGGGTGAGAGGCATCCGTACATCGTTGGAGAGGACATGTCGACAGCAACCGGCGTGGAGGCTTTCAACATAACTTCTAGCGCGATCCAGGTCCCGCTGCGATCGGTCGCTGACGCCATCGATGCACTCAACAGAATCACTGGCGGTGGCATGGATACGGATATCGGATCCAACTCGTGGGTCGTGTCTGGCGCCCACACGAACACAGGTATGCCACTCCTGATGAACGATCCCCATCTAGCCGCACAGATGCCCTCGATCTGGTATCAGGTCGGGTTGCACTGCAACAACGTGTCCGATGCGTGCCCGTTCGACGTGGCCGGTTTCTCGTTCGCCGGTGTACCGGGCGTGGTCATCGGTCACAATGCGGACATCGCGTGGGGATTCACCAATCTGGGACCCGACGTCCAGGACCTCTACATCGAGAAGCTCAACCCCGAGAACCCGAACCAGTACGAGTACAAGGGTGAATGGCTTGACATGGACATCAGGACCGAGACACTCAATGTGTCGGGGTCCGCGGATGTCGTACTCGAGATACGCACGACGATCCACGGACCGATAATTTCGGGCGTGTATGAGGCGATCGAGGACTTTGATGACTCGGGTATCGATCTGCCAGCTGAGTATGCAATCGCGATGCGCTGGACGGGACTCGACGACGTGCCTTCGATCGCTGGTCCGATCTTCGGACTGAACCTCGCCGAAGACTTCGATGACTTCCGCGAGGCTGCGAGACTCTTCCAGATTCCGTCCCAGAACATGATCTATGCCGATGTCGAGGGAAACATCGGGTATCAGATGCCGGGCGACATCCCCATTCGCTCCAAAGGTGACGGTACGTACCCGGTCCCGGGGTGGACCGGTGACTACGAATGGACCGGTTTCATCCCGTTCGATGAGCTGCCGACGATGCTCAACCCTGCATCCGGATACATCGTCACCGCGAACAACGCCGTGATCGACGGAAGCTATCCGTATCTCATCACCCAGGATTGGTCATACGGCTACCGGGCGAGACGCATCATTGACCTCGTCACCTCGAACTTCGGTATCGGTGTCGAGGATCATGGCACTCTCCAGTTCGATGCCCACGACCTGAATGCTGACAACATCCTGCCGTTCCTCCTCTCTGCCCTGGAAGCCGACTCCTCTCGAGATGTGGACGACACCGAGGTGGATGCACACAACGTTCTCGCCGCCTGGGACCGCCAGGACTTCGCTGGGAGCGCGGGGGCTGCGGTCTGGAACGCGACATGGCGTCATCTGCTCAAACAGACATTCCAAGATGAGCTCCCAGAGGATCTGTGGCCGTGGGGTGGTTCACAATGGTTCGAGGTCGTATACGGCCTCCTGGACAAGCCAACCGACCCGTTCTGGGACAACGTGACCACCGATACCGTTGAGACACGCGACGACATCCTCGTCTCGGCGTTCTATGCAGGTGTTGAAGAGGCTCGCGGTGCCCTCGGATCCGATGTCGCTCGATGGACGTGGGGCGAACTCCACGGGATGACGTTCATCAACCAATCGCTCGGTGAATCAGGCATCGGGTTCATCGAGGATCGCTTCAATCGCGGCCCGTTCCCAGCAAGTGGGAGCTCGTCGGT
>JAUVQC010000031.1 GCA_030598305.1 Actinomycetes bacterium | reverse complement strand
CGCCTCTGCCACACCCATCACCTCAGCTGCCACGTCTCGGTCCCGAATCGACATGGAGGCTCGTCCGATCCTCGTGCGCTGGATGTTCTTGGCGAGGATCGCGAATACGATGACGAACGCGAGAAGCAGGTAGAACGACTTGGCCTGACGGCTGAACTCGACACCGAACCATGCCCCATCCGATGCGAAATCGATGAACGGAACCTCCTCCTTCCAGAACTTGAACTCGAGTGACGGCCATCGGCGCCCCCGTTCGGAGCCACCGGTGATGAAACCGAGGTTCGCGAACAGGTACTCCCCGATGAACACCAGGCCAAGTGTCACGATCGCAAGATATAGGCCGCGAACCCTCACCGCTGTTGGAGCCACGAGTATTCCGATCAGGGCCGCGACAATTCCTGCAGCCGGAAGCCAAACCCATATTGGCAGCCCGAGCCCCCACAACTTATCTGTTCCTTCACCGCCAACCACCGCAGCGGTGTACGCGCCAACTCCCATGAAAAAAGCGTGCCCGAGTGAGACCTGACCGGCCAACCCGAGCAGCAGGTGGAGGCCAAGCGCGGCAATCGCCATGATGAGAACTCGTCCCAGCAACGTGAGCCATGAGTTCTCACCCAGCCACTTGAGACCGGGAATCAACTGGAGTGGAATCGTCAACAGCGCTGCGAGGAACAGTGCCACCGCGACACGACGGGTCCAACCCGGCAGCATCGCCTGTTCTGATTCGTACGATACGAAGAGTCTCGGCCGCCCTCTCATACGCGTCGAATCTCCTCAGTGCCGAAGATTCCATATGGTCGCCAAAGCAGGACGAGCATCATGAGGAGGTACGGAACGATTGTCGCAAACCCTGCACCGAGGAAATCGAAGTTTGCCTCGAGGTAGACACCCGCGAGTACCTGTGCAAGGCCGATCATGAAGCCACCCAACACTGCGCCGCCAATGGAGTCGAGACCGCCAATGACCACCGCTGGGAATGCACGAAACACGACGAAGGCAGTCGCGACAGACACGCCCGTTGCTCTCGGCTCGACCGATGCGAATACGCCAGCGATCGCCGCAAGACCCGCACCGATGGCCCATGCAGCAGCGAATATTCGCCCGATGCTGATGCCTTGGGCCATTGCCGCCTCCTGATCGAAGGCGGTCGCCCGCATTGCCACGCCCAGCTTCGTCCTGAAGAAGGCCACGACGACAACCAGAAGAGCGAGAGCCACAACGAACGTGGCGATCTGGGCATGCGGTACCCGGATGTTCCCGAACGTGAACACGTTGATGCCAAAGGGGTGATTGAGCGGTCGAATGCCCGTCCCGATCATGTTGTCGAGCAGGGATCGCAACATGATGTCGATACCGAGGGTGATGATCGCGATCGAGAACAGTGGCTCGCCGATCATTGGCCTGATGAACAGCCGCTCGATGATGATGCCCACAATCGCCGCAGCGATCACTGCGAGGAACACCGACAGGGACCAGCTCAGAAGAGGGGGAATCGATTCCGGGAGCCACCGCCCGGGAATGTCAAGAATCCCAACGAAGTACGCAACGAAGTACGCGCCGACCGCAGCGAGAGCACCCTGGGCGAAGTTCAGCACTTGCGTCGCCTTGAAGATCAGGACAAAGCCGAGGCCGATGAGTGCGTAGATCGAGCCGAGGGCCAGGCCGTCGATCACGGCTGCAAGGAACTTCTCGAAGCCTGTCGGAAGGGTCGTCTGGCCCAGGATGAACATCAGTTGGGGCATGCAGAAGTTCCCGAGGGCGTGGTCCTCATGTTGGCGTAACGATCGGAGGGATCAGCCATCAGTACATGCTCTCCACGAGATCACCGAACATGTCCTCCATGGCACTGCGCTTCAGCTTCTGGGTTGCAGTCAACTCCCCGTCCTCGTGATCGAGTTCCTTCGGGATCATGCGGAACCGCTTGATCTGTTCGACACGTGCGAATTTCTCGTTGGATTCGTTGATGACACCCTGCATGAGCTCGATCACTTCGGACTTCTCGGAGAGATCACGATATGTCGTATACGGGATCTTCCGTCTGAGCGCCCAATCCCCGACCACGTCATACTCGATCGCGATCAAAGCTGAGAGGTACTTCCGACCATCCCCTATGACCATCGCCTCCTTGACAAAGACAGATGTCTTCAGGCTGTTCTCGATCTCGGAAGGCGAGATGTTCTTGCCACCAGAGGTGATGATGATGTGTTTGATGCGGTCGACGATCTTTACATGCGTGCCGTCCACCCACACGCCGACATCTCCGGTCTTGAGCCACCCGTCCTCGGTGAAAGTCTCCTTGGTTGCTTCGGGCTTCTTCCAATAGCCAACGAAATTGCCAGCGTGCTTTGTCTGGATCTCGCCGGTGTCCTCATCAATTCGCAACCCGATGTCCGGGTACGGCTCGCCAACCGTACCGAGTTTGACACGACCTTCGAAATTCAATGTCGCGACTGCCGAGTTCTCGGTCATTCCGTACAACTCGTATACGGGGAGGCCCAGACCCATGAAGAATTCGAGTACCTCTGGCGCGATGGGCGCAGCACCCGTACCCGCCCAGCGGCAGTGCCTGAGTCCGATGCGCTCCTGTAATGCCCTCAGGACGATCGGATAACCGATCCAATACGCGAGTCTGCTCTTCCATGTGAAGTCACCGTCATGGGCAACCCGATCCCTACCGATGAAAGCAGCGAGACGCAGGCCGATTCCGTTCAGGATTCGTTTGAAGAACGTTGCGTCATTGAGCTTGATGTGCACTGTGGCATGGATCTTCTCCCAGATCCTCGGCACAGCGAAGAACAGCGTGGGCTGAACCTCTCTGAGATTCGTCTGCACCGTTTCGATCGACTCGGCGAAATTGAGGACAACTCCATTCCCGCACATCGTCCAGGTCGAGAAGATCCTCTCAGCGACGTGACCGAGCGGGAGATAGGTGAGGACGACGTCGGAGGGACCGGGCGGCTTGCCGTCACGGGTGCGATCGGCAGCGTTGATGATCCGTTCGATGGCGAAGTCGACGTTGGAGTTGTCGAGCATCGCACCTTTCGGTGGTCCGGTGGTGCCCGACGTGTAGACGAGAGTCATGATGTCATCGGATTCAGCCTCAGACATGATGGTCTCGACCATTCCGCCGTGTTCTGTCCGATGTTCGCGGCCCATGGCCATGAAGTCATCCCAGAACACCAACCGATCATCGTCATAGGTCCGCAGCCCGCGGGGTTCGATGTAGATGATCGTTTCGATATTGGGGAAAGCACCCTCTTCAGCCTCAAGAACCTTGTCGACCTGCTCCTGGTCCTCCGCGAAGTGCACGCTGGCACCCGAGTCGTTGAGCAGATAGCGGACCTCGGCGCTCGGATTTGTGGGATACAAGCCTGTTGACACAGCGCGAATGGCTACTGCTGCGAGATCGAGCACGACCCACTCGGGTCGATCCTCAGAGTGGATCGACACCACGTCACCCTGCTTGACGCCCAGCGCCAGCAACGCGTGGGCTGTGATGACGACTTCGTCCCACAGCATCGACCATGTGCGCTCGTGCCAGATCCCGAAGTCCTTGTCGCGCATGGCAACGGCGTCAGGAGTCCGCTCGGCCCAATCACGCGCGCGCCACGCAACGGTCGGGTACGCGCCGCTCAGGTCCCACGTGTCTGTGTGTTCAAGCGTTGAAGTCATAATGTCTCAGGGACTCAGATCTCTCTGAGGTGTCACGAACTTAGACGAATCTGGGGGACTTGTCTTGTCGATGTGCGTTTCAGTTCTATAAATACCGAAATTCTTACCCTCGGGACTCAGGAATCCAGCGTTACGGTTCGATGCGGATGCCGACGGTGATGAACCGGCGGGCTACGAAGGCCGGGTCGGTGAGCGATGCGTTGCCAGCAGCGTTGCCACCGGTGACATGGAAGTCCGAGTAGGCGGCGGACTGGTTCACGAAGAGACCACCCGTCAGGTTGAAGGCCACCGACACGCCGGCATCCACTGCGGCATCGATGACAGCATCCTGCACAGCGTCATCGTTGGTGTACGCCAACCAGGTGATCGCGCCGCTGGCCAGTGCCGCTTCCCTGGCGAGCGTGATGCTGTCATCCGTCGACTTCGTCTTGACGACGAAGATCACCGGCCCGAACATCTCGTTGCCGAAGGCATCTGATGTGCCATCCACTTCGATGATCGCAGGAGTACGGATCGTTGCGGCTGGGAACTCCTCGCTCGGGACCTCACGGGATTCGAGCAGTACATTCCCAAGACCCGTCGCGTCGGCAAGCCGATCAAGTGTGTCTGTTCCCTTGATCGCCCCAAGGATCGCCCCCGCACGAGCATCATCACCGAGGAGGCCGCCGATCGCCTTGGCAAACCCACCGACCACCTCTTCATAGGGAACGTGCTCACCCCCGATAGTCACGCCCGACTCCGGAACGAACAGGTTCTGTGGGGTCGTGCACATCTGGCCCGAGTACATCGTCATGGACACCGATAAGTTGCGGAACACGGGACCGAGGTCGGGAGCCGAGTCGAGGATGACCGAGTTGACTCCCGCCTTCTCCGTGTACACCTCCGCGTGCGTGACATTCTCCTCGAGCCAGTTCCCGAACGAGGACCCTCCGGTGTAGTCGACAATGCCGACCTCTGGTCGCATGACCAGGTCCTTCCCCACGGGATTGCCTGGCGTGTCAACGAGTAGCTGCACGACATTGGGATCACAGCCCTGCTCGGCGAGGACCTCTCGTGCGATCCTGACGAACACCGCAAGGGGAAGGATCGTTGCGGGGTGCGGCTTCACGATGACAGGATTCCCGGCGGCGAGGCTGGCGAAGATCCCCGGGTAGCCGTTCCATGTCGGGAATGTCGACACACCAATGAGGATGGCAACGCCACGTGGCCTCGTGATCCATCGCTTCTCGATGACGAGAGGATCCCGCTTGCCCTGCGGTTTCTCCCATGTCAAGGGGTCTGGCAGTCGCTTCTGCTCGCTGTAGGCATACGCAACGGCCTCAAGAGCTCTGTCGAGTGCATGAGGTCCGCCAGCCTGGAACGCCATGAGGAAGCTCTGCCCGGTCGTGTGCTGAACTGCTTGTGCCATCTCGAAGCTGTTGCCAGCGAGACGATCGAGAATCTCGAGACAGATGTCGGCCCTTTTTTGGGCCGAGAGCTTCCCCCAAGGACCCATCGATGCGGTCGCAGCTGAGATAACGGTGTCGATATCTGTTGCGAGGTAGGTGACGCCGAGTTCGATACCGAAGGGCGATGACTCTGCCACCTCGATGTACCCGTCGTGGGCCTGATCGGTGGCGAACGACTTACCGAGAAGATCATTGAACGCTGACTCACCTACCGACGGCGCTTCCTCGCCGTAAGCCTTGGGATGTTCGGGGTAGGCGCTCCAGTAGGAACGTTCCTCGATCGCCTGAACCGCACGGTCAAGGGTTTCAGAATGGGTCACGACATGTCCTTTGGTTGCCAGCGAGCCGAACATAGCATGTGGGCATGGTCAGGATCCTCGCTGCCGTCATCGGTTCGCTGCTTCTACTGTCGGCCTGCGGGTCGGCGGACTCTGGAACCGCGACAGAGGAAATGACAGGATTCATCTTCATCGACTCAGCTGGATCACATGTCTGTGGGACGAGGCTGGAGTCCTATCCCCCGCAGTGTGGTGAGCCAAGTGCCAAGCTTCTCGACCTTGACCCGGGAACTGTGGTTGCGCTCACGTCGCCCAAGGATCCCACACTCGCTCCAGTGTCATGGACGGACTATGGCACCACGGTCTCGGGAGAGCGCTCAAGCAACGGACTCGTACAGGTGCGTCTCGTCGACCCCGTGCACGAGGCGCACAGCGATGGACTCGTGCTGCGTGTCGCGGATCTCGGCATTGCGACCAACGAACCGGTCATCTGGCCGATCGACCTCACCAATTTGACCGACAAGGACCTGACCCTCGTTTTCTCCGATGGGCAACGTGTCGAGATCACCCTCAGCGATGGCTCTGGTGAGGTCTACCGCTGGTCCGATGGAGTGTTCTTCACCCAGGCGATCGAAGAGTTCGATCTCCCGGCGGGTGCCACATTCCCCTGGGTCGTCCGCGGTGAACCGACGGGTCTGTCGCCGGGTACGTACACCGCAACGGCCTGGGTCACAGCCCCCGAAGCCGAAGACGTCGTGGTGACGTGGACGGTAGAAGTAACTGGTTGAGAGCCGAGAACGGAGATTCACTTGTGAGCTCCCGACTACTGTCATCTGGCATGACTGACGCATTCCTTCTCGACTACATCCGTACACCCATCGGCCGCTTCGGAGGTGCTCTCGCACCCGTGCGGCCAGATGACCTCGCGGCGCTGACCATGGCAACGGTCGTCGCCAACGCTGGCATCGATGCTGCGGACGTCGACGAGGTCTACTACGGCGACGCAAACCAGGCCGGAGAGGACAACCGCAACGTTGCGCGCATGTCGCTCCTACTTGCGGGGCTACCGGTACACGTGCCCGGATCGACGATCAACCGACTCTGTGCCTCGGGCATGGAGGCGATCGGACTCGCTGCGCGTGCCGTGAAGGTCGGGGCAGCGGACGTTGTGCTGGCCGGGGGCGTCGAATCCATGAGCCGTGCTCCCAAGGTCCTGGCGAAACCGATCTCGGCGTACGACCGCTCCGTGGAAATGCATGACACAACCATCGGATGGCGATTCGTCAATCCGAAGATGCAGGAGCGCTTCGGCAGGGATGAGATGCCAGGGACCGCGGAGAACGTGGCCACGGACTTCAACGTTTCACGCGAGGACCAGGATGCCTTTGCATTCAGAAGCCAGGAGCGAACCGCCGCCGCCCAGGAGGCAGGGTTCTTCGATGGCGAGATCGTCGCCGTAGAGGTGCCAAGACGGAGACAGGACCCACTCATCGTCGATACCGATGAACATCCCAGGCCGGGAACATCGCTCGAACGGCTGGCAAGCCTCGGGCCGATCTTTGAGAACGGCACGATCACGGCCGGAAACGCAAGCGGAATCAACGACGGAGCTGCATCCGCGCTCGTCGTGTCCGGGGCGTATCTTGAGAGGCTCGGAGTCACTCCGATGGCAAAGATCCTGGGTATGTCCACCGCAGGAGTGGAGCCACGCATCATGGGGATGGGACCGGTGCCCGCGACAAGGAAGCTCGTTGAACGCTTGGGGATGTCCGTGTCCGACTTCGGAGCCATCGAGCTGAACGAGGCATTCGCATCCCAATCGCTTGCCTGTCTGCGTGAGCTCGGACTGTCCGACGATGCAGAACATGTCAATCCGAATGGCGGCGCCATCGCCATCGGCCACCCCCTCGGTATGAGCGGAGCACGCCTCGTCGGGACCGTGGCTCGCGAGCTGGCGCGCCGCGACGAGCGGTACGGATTGGCCACGATGTGCGTGGGTGTCGGACAGGGTGCCGCTCTGGCATTGGAGCGAGTCGAGTGAGCACTCCTCATCCTCCTGACAGCGGCAGCCGACTTGGTTGCTGAGCGGGCAGATCTCGTTGCACTGATCGCCGACCCGGCCGGCTTCCTCGCGCACGAGGACCCGGTTCTGCGGCGGATGGCCACGACCGCGCTCACAAACGAGTCATGCAATGCGATGTTCGATACGATCGTCGACCTTCTCAGCGACGAGGACGCATCAGTGCGCGCCGCAGCAGCAGAGAAGCTCGGAGCGTGCGGAAACCGCGCCGTCGCCCACCTCAGGACTGCACAGACCGACGGCGAACCAAAGGTCCGTGAGGCGGTCGCCACCGCCTACGGCGAACTCGCTGACCCGTCGGCGATCGAGTGGCTCGTCGAGATCGGAAGCGAAGACTCGGACCGTACGGTCAAGGAGGCAGCCGTTGCGGCACTTGGAGCGATTGGCGACGATGGCGCGATCGAACCTCTTCTCGCTTTCATCGCCGATGGACCTCCCCAGGTGAGACGACGAGCGATCGCAGCGATCACGGTGTTCGATGACCCCCGCATCGAACCAGCCATCCAGCGTGCGGCATTCGACCGCAACTCAGGTGTGCGTGAGGCAGCTGAGATGGTCGTCGGAAAACAGCTCAGCGGCAACGCTTAGCGTTGCTTGGGAGTTGCCAAGGAACGCGAAGCGTTCCCCAACTCCAGACTATTCATCCCGACTCCTAAGGAGCGCCCTTGGCGAGGTGGCGACCCGGAGTTGTGAAACAACTCCTAAGGAGCGCCCTTGGCGCTCCCGCCTTCCTGAACCCATTCTGCTCCGCCGGGCCAATGCTCCTTCTTCCAGACAGGGACGCGGGACTTGAGTTCATCGATGATGTATCTACAAGCATCGAAGCCATCGGAGCGATGCGCGCTCGAGACTGCAACGCACACTGCGGACTCTCCAATGGTGAGCGAACCGGTCCTGTGGTGTGCTGCGGCCCTGAGTATCGGCCACTGTTCGTATGCCTCGTCCACGATCTCGGCGATCTTGCGTTCAGCGACATCTCCATACGCCTCGTACTCGAGGTGGCTCACATCGGAACGCCCGGGCGAGTGATCCCTGACCGTCCCACTGAACACGACCAAGCTGCCCGCAGCCGGGTCCGCAACGAACTCAGACAATGCCTGGACGTCGATCGCGCCACCGGTAACTTCGATCCAGACCGATTCGTGCGGCGCTAGAGGTTGTTCGTTCATACAATCACCCTATGCCAGAAGATACTCCCAACTCGCCGACATCGGAATCTCACGATCCTCTCACGTCCCAGCGGAACGAAGACGGTGTGACTGGCGTTGGAATGGGCATGGACCCAACTGACACCCCCACAGACAGCCCACCATCCCAAGCCTTCGATACCTCCGAATTCGATTCCACTCCACCTGCTGAGGAACCCACGCCAGAATTTTGGGACTCTCAGTCCGAGCGGATTCCACCACCGGTCGTTCCATTCGTCTACGACGAGTCCAGCAGTGAACCGGTCGCGGAGCCAAGGCCGGAACCCGTCTCGGCGCGGATCCAGGAGCCAGCCGCCAAGAAGGGACCGCGCACGGCGCTCTTCCTCGCCGGATCGATCGTGGCGGGCATCATCGGCGCCCTACTGACGATCGGCGTGCTCGCAGCAACAGGAACATTCGATGAGCCGGACGCCGTTGCGGCCCCGCCGACGACGGTGGCAACCGGGGCGCAAGCCTCTCAGACCACTGAGATTCCGCCTCCTCAGATCATCAACGGTCTTGGCGCTGCGGTGAACCCGACAGCCGTGGCCGCGAAGGCCATCCCATCGATCGTGACCGTAACCGTCGCCAACGCGCCCACGGACGAGGATGGTCAGACCATTGCCATCGGCTCGGGGTCCGGTGTCGTGATGTCAGCCGAGGGTTACATCATCACGAACCACCATGTCATCGAGGGTGGCGACACCTTCTCGGTTGAGTTCGAGGATGGACGCATCTACGAGGCAAAACTCATCGGGAGCGATGACCTCACGGACATCGCCGTACTCCAGATCGACGCATCGGAACTCACGCCAGTCGACTTCGGTTCAGCGGACTCCCTCAGCATCGGTGACCCCGCCGTTGCAATCGGGAATCCCCTCGGCCAGGAAGGCGGCGCATCCGTCACTGTCGGCATCATTTCGGCGTTCAACCGCAGGGTTGATTTTGCAGATGAGACATCGCTCTCCGGCATGATCCAGACCGACGCAGCCATCAACAGCGGATCGTCAGGTGGCGCCCTGTTCGATGTCGACGGCAACCTCATCGGGATCACCAGTGCCATTGGAGTGTCCCAGGCAGGGCCTGAGGGCATCGGCTACGCCATCCCGATCGAACTCGTCGACCGCATCACTGCAGAGATCATCGAGACAGGGGACGTTGTGCATCCGTTCCTCGGCGTGCGAGTGGGGACGT
>JAUVQC010000006.1 GCA_030598305.1 Actinomycetes bacterium | reverse complement strand
GGCCGCGACATCGCGTCGGCCAAGATCAGGTTCCGGTCCGCGCTGCTCCCTGCACAGCAGGCTTCGATCATGACGTCGGTCGAAGGCGACGTGGTGAAGCTGGAGCTTCTCCGATCCGACGAGCAGCTGATCACCGGCAGCGCTACCGTGAAACCCCCAACGGAGTAACTGGATGGAACGCGAACGAGTCGAATCCATACAGCCACAGGATCTTGTCGAGAAGGCGAAGCTGGGCGACAGCGAAGCCTTCGGAGAGCTCGTGGCGCAGCATCAACACGAGGTGTTCACGTTGGCAGTCAGGCTCATGCGCGACCGCGACCTTGCGGCGGACGTCTCCCAGGATGCCTTCATCCGTGCGTGGCGAGCCATGCCGAAGTTCCGCGGCGACGCCAAGTTCTCGACATGGATGCACCGCATCACGGTCAACACTGCATGGACCCATCGATCGAAACAGAAACGAGTTCGACTTGACCCGCTCGAGTCGATGGCTGTCGAACCCCACGCAACCACCCTTGACCCTGTGCGAGCGGGCGAAGCCGTGTCCGCCTCCCCACGAATCGAAGAAGCCTTGATGCAGTTGTCGTCGTCGATCCGGGCAGTCGTCGTGCTCAAGGACGTGTACGGATGGAGCCACTCTGAGATTTCGGACCATCTCGACATCTCGGTGACGGCGGCCAAGGTGCGCCTCCACAGGGGACGCAAGGAACTGCGGTACCTCCTCGACGGCTATCAGGATGGTGCACCATGAGCGTGATGTGTTCCGCCGTCCAGGTCGCGCTGCCAACCGTTGGAGAAGCAGCGATCACCGGTCCGCTTGCCGCCCACGTAGAGACGTGTGTGCCGTGCAGGGGAGAGCTGGTTCGGTATCGATCCATGTACCGCGAGCTTGGCTCCCTCGACCCCACCCGATACCGAGCGCCGCAAGGCTTCGTGGCGGCCGTCGCGAGCGACCTCGGTCTCGTTGCTGTGGACCCGGGTGAGCCGAGGAGAGATCCGCGTGTGCCTGTTGCCGCCGCCGTTGTGGCCACCGCGGCTGCAGGAACTGCCGTGCTCTACCGGCTCTACCGGCAACGAGCTGCCTGAGTTCCGTCGTCTGAGAATGAAGTGTTCTGAATTACGACTTCGGAGTTCTGTTTTCTGGTTTACACTTCACTTGAGGGATACATATACTCCCCAGCCGGAACGTGAACCCGGTCCGGAGGGGTGTAGCTCCAATTGGCAGAGCGCCGGTCTCCAAAACCGGATGTTGTGGGTTCGAGTCCCGCCACCCCTGCAATATTTCCGAGGCGAACTACCGAGGAGAACGTAGTTGAACCGTGAGATGCGACGCCTTCAGGCGAAGGAAGAAGAACGCGCGAAGAAGAAACGCGGCGATGCTTCGCGCCCACAGAAGAAGTCGAAGAAGGACCAGGACCTCAGCTTCTTCCAGAAGATCCAGAAGTACTTCCGCGAAGTACGCCAGGAGCTCAAGAAGGTTGCCTGGCCGTCCCGCGAGGAACTCATGACGTACACCATCGTCGTGTTCGGTATGACAACCGCCCTGACGCTCGTCGTCTTTGGCCTCGACTGGGCATTCAACAAACTTGTTGTCAACGTTCTGAATGCGATCACCTGATGCCTGAAGCAGTCGAAGAAGTCGTGTCAGAGGAGACCGCGGTCGATGAGGCAGAAGCCGTCATCGATGAGCGCCCTGCCAGCCCATATGATCTCCCGGGCGGCTGGTACGTGATCCACTCGTACTCCGGGTACGAGAAGAAGGTTCAGGCGAACCTCGAGAACCGCGTCAGGTCGATGCATCTCGAGGACAAGATTTTCGATGTCGAAATCCCGATGGAGGACGTCGTCGAGTACAAGAACGGCAAGAAGGTCACCGTTGCTCGGAAGAAGTTCCCTGGCTACGTGCTCGTACGCATGTATATGGACGACGACTCCTGGTATGCCGTTCGCAACACGCCGAATGTGACAGGCTTCGTCGGATCGGGCACCAAGCCCAGTCCGTTGTCACGGCGTGAGGTCGAGAGGATCCTCGGCGTTGAGAAAGAGGAAGGCGCCAAGAAGGAGAAACCAACCTTCAAGCCTGCGTGGGAGGTCAGCGAGACCGTCCGCGTGGTCGAAGGGCCCTTCGCAGATTTCAACGGTGTTATCGAGGACATCAACGTGGACCAGTCAAAGGTACGCGTCCTTGTCGACATCTTCGGTCGTGAGACTCCTGTGGAGCTCAACTTCGACCAGATCATCAAATACTGACATCAACTTCTGATAGGCAAGGAATCTGAAACATGGGTCGCAAGAAACTGATGACCATGCTCAAATTGCAGATCCCTGCGGGACAGGCAAGCCCTGCCCCGCCGGTTGGTCCCGCACTTGGTCAGCATGGCGTGAACATCATGGAATTCGTCCAGGCCTACAACGCCGCCACACAGGCGCAGGCCGGGACGATCATTCCAGTCGAGATCTCGATCTATGAGGATCGCTCGTTCACCTTTATCACCAAGACGCCGCCCGCAGCAGTACTGCTGCGCCAGGCTGCGAAGATCGAGAAGGGCTCTCCCGTCCCAAACAAGGAGAAGGTCGGTACCGTCACGAAGTCTCAGGTCCGTGAGATCGCAGAGACCAAGATGCCTGACCTCAACGCAAACGACATCGACAACGCCATGTTGATCATCGAGGGCACCGCCCGTTCGATGGGACTCGACGTCGTCGCCTAACACCTTTGGTTCTTGCGTAACTGAAACCACGACAGAGGTGCTGAGTTTTACAAGAACGGATGACATACGAAGTGGAAGGGTGCAAGCCCGTTACACCACGAAAGGAAACACCCAATGGGTATCTCAAAGAATCGCGCTGATCAGGAGCGCAGGTACGACGCCGAGGCCGCCTACCCGGCGTCTGATGCAGTTGATCTGGTCAAGACCCTCTCGGCCGCCAAGTTCGACGAGTCCGTCGACATCGCGTTCCAGTTGGGGATAGACGCTCGCCAGGCAGACCAGATCGTGCGTGGCACCGTTTCATTGCCGAATGGCACGGGCAAGGATGTCAAGGTGGTTGTCTTCGCCAACGAGCAGGCCCAAGAGGCAGAGGACGCTGGCGCCGACGTCGTCGGTGGCAAGGATCTTGCAGACAAGATCTCGAGTGGCGACATCCCTCTCGACTGGGACATCACCATCGCGACCCCGGACATGATGCCGGTGGTTGGGAAGCTCGGACAGGTTCTCGGACCTCGTGGTCTCATGCCCAACCCGAAGACGGGCACCGTCACGAAGGATGTAGGCGCGACGGTTGAGGCCTTCAAGGCAGGACGTGTCGAATACCGAAATGATCGTTACGGCAATGTCCACGTTCCGATCGGACGTGTGTCCTTTGAGGCTGACAAGTTGTACGAGAACCTGCTGTCGATTTCTGACGAGATCATCAGGTCGCGGCCGGCATCGACGAAGGGCACATTCGTCCACAAGGTGTCGCTCTCATCGACGATGGGTCCCGGCGTGAAAATCGACATGTCGTCGGTTGAGACAGCGCTCAAAGAGCGCTCATAGCGTTTCGAATATCCAGGAAGAAGCGGTCTACGGTTGAACCCGTAGACCGTTTTTTCGCGCTCTGGTGTGTTGCGTACCATTACCTGCGCGATATGGGCGATTTTCCCAGATTTCGGTTGACATCGCGAAACCGCGCGACGACCATGAGGCCATAAGCAAGGGGAATGTTGGAGGCAGGATAAGAGAGGCGATCCACCACCGCCTAACGGGTGGTTCCGGCACTTCGGGCCACGCAGGCCGGCCCCTACCCCGGCCCTCCGGAGTGACATAGGGTAAATAGCATCCTGGCCCGCTGTTTACTCGACCTCGAAAGAGACCACCATCCTCCTCCAACACTCCTTGCTTTCTTCTTCGGTCGAACGCGTCGAGATCGCGCGGCTGAATCCGGCCGGAAGGAAGTAGGTTCTCGACGGTCCGAGGACCTACGCGCTCTCTTCGAGAAGCGCCAACAGTGTGCCGATCTTTCGGAGTGCTGATCGAGTCGGGAGCTCGCTTTCGGTGTATCCGAGGAGGATGTATTGCTCGGCGCCGTGGAACATTGAGCCGACCAAGGCACTGATCTCATCAGGAGTGAAGCCTCCCAAGATCTCGGACTCGGCTGCTGCGTCAGTTGCCACGCGTGCGAGAAGCCCATGCCAACCGTCGAGCTGGGCTCTCACCGCATCACCGATTGCAGGATCACTCCAACCGGCAGCGATCATCTCATGGAGCATCCGCACGTATCCGGACCGAAGGTCCTGGTCCAAGAAATCGCATGCTTGTTCCCATCGTTGTGACAGAGGTGTTTCGGAACCGAACATCGTCTCCTGGCGGTCAAGGAGTTTGCGGTTCTGGTGTTCGAGTGTTGCGAGCATGAGATTCAGTTTCGAACCGAAGTGGTAGTGGATCTGGCTGAGGGGTACACCGGCCTCTTCAGCGACGAGCCGTGTGGATAGGCGAGCGAATCCTTCCGATGCAAGCACGCGTGCAGTGGCGTTGAGAATCTCAAGTGATGTGTCGTTGCTTCGCTCGGTTGTCATCCCATTTGCAGCTCTCGAGAATCGTTCGGTCATATGACCGAGCGTAGTCCCACCACGACCTTCGCTACCACATCACGCTCACAATCAGAGCCGAGCCCCACACGATCAGCGCCACGCCCAATGTCTTGGTAACGATCTCGGGACGAGGAGCCACTTTCTCGAGCAGGACTACAACGGCGAGGAAGGCAACCCAGAGCAGGTTCATGACGCCGAGCACGAAGAGGAGAACCATCAACCCCCAGCAACACCCCACGCAGTACGTGCCGTGTTTCATGCCCATGATGAGAGCACCCGATCGCCCTTCGCGCCATTGCGTCATGAGGAAGCCCGTCGGTGTCCTGCATTGACCGAGACATGCGCTCTTCATTCGTGTGAACTGGAATCCCCCAGCCACGACCAGAATTGCTCCACCGACCACAGGGGATGCCGCGACTCCCATGGGAGTGACGAGAGCCATGTTGTGGAGTGTCCACTGAAGCGCCGTGGCAGCTACGGCGAACGTCGACCACGCAACAAGGTATCCCGAGGCAAACACACCTGTCGACCCCCTGAGGCCGCCCCTTGTGGTGAATTCTCGATACGACGCAATCATCGGACTCGCCGATGGAAGCATCATTCCCGTCATCATTACGGCCCACATAATGGACATGAAGATCCAATCCCTCGTGCTCCACCGCGAGGACATGGGCATCGCGAACGCAGAGCCCATGGTGTCCATAGCGCTGGCGAGCACGAACAGGTACATCCAAGCGATCGCTGCGACTCCCGTCAGGATCCCGACGAGAGTCGCCCGATCGGCTCGTTCAGATCGACGAACCGTCAGCATCGGAACTCAGCCCTCGTATTGGAATGGGGCAGTGAAAGCGTTCTTTCCTGCGAGCTCCCATGTCATGCCGTAATCGTTGTAGCGCAAATGATCTGAATGCCCGACAAGGGCACTGTTGCCGGGAGCGATGGCGAGTGGGTGTCCTGTGATCTCGACGGGACCACCGCCCTGACCGGCCATCGCCATCACCTTGACCGACGCGACGTCGCCGATGGACATCGAGCGGTCCGTTCCCTCGATCTCGAATGTGATCGGAGCGGGACCTGCGCCGAGGACGGTACCGATGTGCTCGCCCAGGGCAGCAGGAACTCCGCCGAGCTGGCCACTGAAGATCTGGCCAAGGGCGCCCATCTGATCTTCTGTCGCCCTGTCGTCGAGGTACAGGGCCACGGTCCAGGGATTGCTGATCATGTTTCCGTCGACGTGCGCCGCCATGGCCACGTTGAGTCCGTCGAGAGCAACCCCGTCGAGGTTCCCTTCGTCGATGTGCCAACCAACGAGGACTGTGCAATCGTCCTCGGTCGGCGGGCTGAGGAACACGCAGGGACATGCGGTTTCACAGTTGCAGGATTCGAAGTAGGTGCCTGTCATCTTCCAGGTCATGGGCGGGTGCCTTCCGTTGGGTCGGTCGATCGACCGAAACTGTGAGATCAAGATAGGAAAGACATATCGCCATGTCAAGCGCACCCGTCCATAGAATGTCTACACGTGGCTGGCAGTGGAGTTACACACGCATCGTCGGTACACTCTCGCTACAATCCAAGACCGACCAGAGACCGTTGGTGCCCGCAGGGCATAAGTCGCAAGACACCAGCGCAGGCCAACTCCTCACGGAAGCCCCTGACGTCTCATGTCGGGGGCTTTGATCATTTCAGGGCCCACATGGGTTGGCACATGAAAGTCCGAATTGAGGAGACGCACATGCCAAGACCGGAAAAGGTCCAGGCTGTCGCCGATATCAAAGAGCGTATCGAAGGAGCACAAGCCGTGTTCCTTACTGGATATGCAGGTCTTTCGGTCAAGGATCAACAGGAGCTGCGTCGCAATCTCCGTGAGAACGGAGCGGAGTTCAAGGTCGTCAAGATGACCATGGCCCGCCTCGCGGCAGCAGAGCTGGACATCGACACCCTCGACGAACTGCTGCTCGGCCAGACCGGTCTTGCATTCGCCGATGGAGATCCAGCCGGAGCAGCGAAGGTGCTGAAGGACTTCGCCAAGAGCCACGAGACATTCGTGGTCAAAGGCGGTCTCCTCGGGCTTGAGTTCCTCCCCCCTGAGACGATCGCAGAGCTCGCCGATCTCGAGCCGAGGGATATCCTTCTCGCCAAGATCGCAGGAGTTATGCAGGCGCCGATGGCGAACCTCGCAGGCCTCCTCGCAGCGCTGCCACGCAACACCGCAAACGTCCTGTCTCAATTGCTTGAGCAGAAGGAAGCGGAAGCGCCAGCAGTCCAAGAGGCTCCAGCCGAGAAAGCTGAAGAACCGGCAGTGGCTGAAGAGTCCACAGACTCCGATGATGCTGAGGCGTCTGAGGCAGCCGAAGCGAGCGATGATGATTCCGAGACCGAAACTTCCGAAGTGACCGACGCGGTCGCCGAGGAAGCTGCAGAGTCCGATACGAACGAAGATGCCTCCACCGACGTGGAGGTTGAAGACGAGGCCTCCACTGATGCGGAGGTTGAAGACGATGCCTCCGCTGACGCAGAGGCATCAGATACCGACGACGAAGATCAATCGTCTGCAGACGCAGACGACGAGGAGTAACAATGGCCAAGACGACAACAGAGAAGTTGCTCGAAACGTTTGAGGAGATGTCAGTCCTCGAGCTGTCCGAGTTCCTCAACGCATTCGAAGAGAAGTTCGATGTCACCGCTGCGGCTCCTGTCGCAGTTGCAGCTGCCCCTGGGGGTGGAGACACCGGTGGACCGGCCGAGGAAGAGCAGGACGAGTTCGACGTCGTTCTCACGGGTGCTGGCGACAAGAAGATCCAGGTGATCAAGGAAGTTCGTAGCCTCACGAGCCTCGGTCTCAAGGAAGCAAAGGCGCTCGTTGATGATGCGCCCTCTGCCATCATCGAAGCCGCTGACAAGGAGACCGCAGAGAAGGCGAAGGAGGCCCTCGAGGCCGCCGGCGCATCGGTGGAATTGAAGTAGCCTCGGCGACAATCAACGACAACCAGAAGGGGAGCCACTTCGGTGGCTCCCCTTCTGGTTGTGTAGATTCGTGCCATGGAACAGATGGATCCCGAGATCGTTCGCTACTACACCGAGACGTGGGACGAGGACGCACGATTGCGGTCGGGTCTCAACGAGCTCGAATTCGTTCGCACCCAGGAGATCATCCGTCGGCACCTTCCAGAGGGCGCCCTGAGGATCCTCGACGTGGGGGGAGCGGGAGGTGTCCACGCCGAGTGGCTCCTTGCCGATGGGCATTCCGTGCTCCTCATCGATCCTGTGCAGCGTCACGTTGACGAGGCGAGGTCACGTCTGGGAGCGCTTGGAGGGTTCAGCGCCGAGGTGGCCGACGGTCGAGCGCTGCCTGTTGCGGATGGTTCGTTCGATGCGGTGCTTCTCATGGGTCCGCTCTACCACCTACCCGACGGACGCGACCGCGCGCGAACGTGGAGCGAAGCATCGAGGGCGACCGTTTCTGGCGGGCTGATCATTGCAGCCGCGATCTCGCGATTCGCGTCGTTGTTCGCTGGACTCACCGAGCGTGAGATCTTCAAGGACGGATTTCGCGCGATAGTGACACAAGATCTCGCAACCGGCCACCACGAAAACGCCACGCGAAACGACGATTACTTCACGACGGCGTACTTCCATCGCCCCGATGAGCTCGAGGGTGAGGCACTTGCGGCTGAACTGACCATTCTCGAAATCCTCGGAGTCGAGGGACTTGCCGCGGTTCTCCCGCAGCTCTCGGAGGACTGGAAGGACCCGGAGCGTCGCAGGATCATCATCGAGAGCGCGCGCCTCATCGAATCCGAGCCCAGCCTGCTCGGTCTCGGACCACACCTCCTCCTGGTCGCCCAGCGCTCTTGAACCCGCTTCGTAGTCCCCGAGTCGGGTGCGCTACGAGCAAGCGCGCCGATTGTGAACTGCAGACCGGGAAGCGGAATCTGACACCCATTGCTTGAACATTTGCTCACTTCCCTGTATCCTCACAATCACAGTTGAAGAACCTTTTTCGACCCGCTCGAGATAGTGGTGGGATAGTTGTGTGCTATCCCCATTTCGTGTTACACTCACCAGTTCACCCGTTTCACTGCTCCTAGCCCTGTGCTGTTGCATCGTCTATAAGAGGAGGATCCGCGTTGGCTCGTGCGCGTTCCCAGAGGCTGTCGTTCGCAAAGATTCCACAGGTACAGGAGATCCCAGGTCTTCTTGATGTGCAGAGGGACTCTTTCGCAGCCTTTCTTGATTCAGGACTCAAGCAGATGTTCGAGGAGGTCAGCCCGATTGAAGACTTCACCGGCAACCTTGCCCTCGAACTCACCGATCACCGGTTCGAAGAACCACCGCTGACCATCGAAGATGCAAAGGATCGCGACTCCAATTACTCGCGTCCGCTCTTTGTGACCGCCAGGTTCCTCAACAAGGAGACCGGTGAGATCAAAGAACAGCAGGTCTTCCTCGGCGACTTCCCGATGATGACCGCAAACGGTACGTTCATCGTCAACGGCACGGAGCGAGTCGTGGTCAGTCAGCTCGTGCGGAGCCCTGGCGTGTACTTCGACAGGACCATCGATAAGACATCCGGTCGTCCGGTATACGCCTCCAAGGTCATTCCGGGTCGCGGTGCGTGGCTCGAGTTCGATATCGACAAGAAGGACACAATTGGCGTCCGTGTCGACCGCAAGCGTCGCCAATTCGTGTCGACCTTCCTTCGTGCCCTCGGCATTGCAGAGACAGACGAAGAGATCATCGCGCTCCTCGGCGATTCGGATCTCGTGCGCAACACGCTCGAGAAGGATCCAACATCCACCAAGGACGAGGCGCTCCTAGATCTGTATCGCAAACTGCGCCCGGGCGAGCTGACCACAGTTGAGTCTGCCCGCAGCCTCATCAAAACACTCTTCCGTACCCCGAAGCGATATGACCTCACACGGGTCGGTCGTTACAAGGTGAACCAGAAGCTTGGCGGCGACGCCTCCATGGAACTCATGGACAACTTCAGGGCCGAAGAGCAGGGTCTGATCACCGATGAGGACATGGTCAACACGATCAAGTACCTGATGAACCTCAGGCACGGCACAGAGGGTTACCGGATCGACGACATCGACAATTTCCAGAACCGTCGTATTCGTACGGTCGGGGAACTCATCCAGAACCAGATTCGGGTCGGGCTGACCCGACTCGAGCGTGTCGTGCGTGAACGCATGACGACCCAGGACCCTGAGGCCATCACCCCACAGACCCTCATCAATATCCGTCCGGTTGTTGCTTCGATCAAGGAGTTCTTCGGAACGTCACAGTTGAGCCAGTTCATGGACCAGCCGAATCCGCTCGCGTCGATCACGCACCGTCGTCGCCTTTCGGCGCTCGGCCCTGGTGGTCTCTCACGTGAGCGCGCAGGCTTCGAGGTCCGAGATGTGCACCCGTCCCACTACGGGCGCATGTGCCCGATCGAGACTCCTGAGGGTCCGAACATCGGACTCATCGGATCGCTCGCCTCGTACGCACGCGTCAACCGGTTCGGTTTCATCGAGACTCCCTACCGTCGTGTGACGAAGGGCAAGGTCTCCAAGCGGATCGACTATCTGACCGCATCCGAGGAGGAGGGCCACGTCATTGCTCAGGCGAATGCGCCGCTCGACGACGATGGTGCCTTCAGCAAGGATCGTGTTCTCGTCCGCAAGACAGGTGGCGAGGTCGACACGGTCCCTGCTGACCAGGTCGACTACATGGATGTCTCACCGAAGCAGGTTGTCTCGGTGGCCACATCGCTCATTCCTTTCCTCGAGCACGACGACGCGAACCGCGCCCTCATGGGCTCGAACATGCAGCGCCAGGCCGTTCCTCTCATCACGTCGGATGCACCTCTGGTCGGCACCGGTATGGAGGAGCGAGCCGCAAAGGACTCCGGCGAGGTCGTGGTCTGTACCGTCGACGGCGAAGTCGTCGAGGTCACGGGCACCGAGGTCGTCGTCAAGGAGAAGGGTGCCAACAAGAAGCACACCTTCCTCCTCGACAAGTTCGAGCGCTCCAACCAGGGCACCTGCATCAACCAGAAGCCAATCGTTTCTGAGGGCGACAAGGTCAAGGTCGGCGACGCCCTTGCCGATGGCGCCTCAACCGACGGTGGCGAGCTCGCCCTTGGACGCAACCTGATGGTGGCGTTCATGCCGTGGGACGGCCACAACTTCGAGGATGCAATCGTCATCTCCGAGAGGCTCGTCAAGGACGACATCCTCTCTTCGATCCACATCGAGGAGCACGAGATCGAGGCCCGCGACACCAAGCTCGGTGCCGAGGAGATCACTCGTGATATCCCGAACGTCGCTGAAGAAGTTCTCATGGATCTCGACGAGCGAGGCATCATCCGTATCGGTGCCGAGGTTGGCCCAGGCGACTACCTCGTTGGAAAAGTCACACCCAAGGGCGAGACCGAGCTGACCCCTGAAGAGCGCCTGTTGCGTGCCATCTTCGGTGAGAAGGCCCGCGAGGTTCGTGATGTCTCTCTCAAGGTGCCCCACGGTGAATCAGGCAAGGCGATCGCAGTCAAGGAATTCAGCCGTGAGGATGGTTACGACCTGCCTCCGGGCATGAACGAGCTCGTCCGGGTCTACGTTGCCAAGCAGCGCAAGATCTCTGCTGGCGACAAGCTTGCGGGACGCCACGGAAACAAGGGCGTCATTGCAAAGATCCTCCCCGAGGAGGACATGCCCCATCTCGCTGATGGAACTCCGGTCGACATCATCCTGTCGCCCCTCGGTGTTCCGTCACGTATGAACCTTGGCCAGGTCCTCGAAACGCACCTCGGCTGGGCAGCAGCGACCGGATGGGAGGCGTTCGATGATCTCGAGAGCCCTGCGTCCGATGGTGCAGATCCGTGGACCCATGTCGCCACGCCCGTCTTCGACGGAGCCCATGAGGACGAAGTGCTGAAGGTCCTTTCGAAGTCACTGCCGAACCGTGATGGTCTCCAGATCATCGACGATGAGGGCAAGACGCAGTTGTTCGACGGACGAACCGGCGATCCGTTCGACTCACTCATCACGGTCGGGTACATGTACATCCTCAAGCTTGTCCACCTCGTTGATCACAAGATCCACGCACGATCGACCGGCCCGTACTCGATGATCACCCAGCAGCCACTCGGCGGTAAGGCCCAATTCGGTGGCCAGCGCTTTGGTGAGATGGAGGTCTGGGCTCTCGAGGCGTACGGCGCGGCCTACGCACTCCAGGAGCTGCTGACCATCAAGTCAGATGACGTCCGAGGGCGGGTCAAGGTGTACGAAGCGATCGTCAAGGGCGAGAACATACCCGAGCCGGGCATCCCTGAGTCCTTCAAGGTGCTCATCAAGGAGATGCAGTCCCTGGGACTCAACGTCGAAATGCTGTCTGCAGGTGAGGAAGTCGAACTCAAGGATCTTGAGGATGACGTCTTCCGTACGGCGGCAAGCCTCGGGATCGATATCTCTCGCCCCGAACGTCCAGAGATGGACGTCATCGTTTGACCAAGCCGATCAGATTATTTGAGAGCGGGAGCCAATAAGTGCCACAACTGTTCGACGAACTGAAAATCAGCCTTGCATCAAGCGACCAGGTCCGTTCCTGGTCCTACGGTGAGGTCAAGAAACCAGAGACCATCAATTACCGGACGCTGAAGCCTGAGAAGGACGGACTCTTTGACGAGCGCATCTTCGGCCCCACCAGGGACTGGGAGTGCTACTGCGGGAAGTACAAGCGCGTACGCTTCCGCGGTGTCGTCTGTGAGCGATGCGGTGTTGAGGTAACGAGGGCCAAGGTGCGTCGTGAGCGCATGGGTCACATCGAGCTCGCCGCTCCCGTCACCCACATCTGGTTCTTCAAGGGTGTCCCGAGCCGTCTCGGCTACCTCCTCGACATGTCCCCGAAGGATCTCGAGAAGGTCATCTACTTTGCTGCGTACCTCGTAACCGAGGTGGATGCCGACAAGCGAACCAAGGACCTCCCCGACCTCGAGGAAGCAGCTCGCCACGAGCGCGTCCTCATCACTGAGGAACTTGAGGAGTGGAAGGAAGCACGGCTCGAGCGTCTCGAGGGCGAACTTGCCCAGATGGAGGACGCCGGAGCGAAGCCGAATGAGATCAACGCTCGTAAGAAGGAAGTCGAGCGTGAGATCAAGGACCGTGACGAGCGTGCAACGGTTGAGATCGACCTGCTCGACGAAGCGTTCGACACCTTCAAGGCGATGAAGCCTCGTGAACTTGTCGAATCAGAGCAGCTGTGGCGTGAGATCGTGGACCGCTACGGCGAGTACTACACCGGTGGTATGGGTGCCGAGTACGTCAAGGATCTCATCAGCCGCATGGATCTCCAGGCCGAGGTTGAGCTTCTCCGCGAGAACCTCGTCGACCCGCGGAGCCAGCAGCGCCGCCAGCGTGCCCAGAAGCGACTCAAGGTCGTCCAGCCATTCGCTGACGGGAAGAACGACCCCACGGGCATGATCCTCGAGGCAGTTCCGGTGATCCCACCGGACCTCCGCCCGATGGTCCAGCTCGATGGCGGGCGTTTCGCGACGTCCGACATGAACGACCTGTACCGAAGAGTCATCAACCGCAACAACCGGCTGAAGCGACTCATCGACCTCGGTGCACCCGAAATCATCGTCAACAACGAGAAGCGGATGCTTCAGGAATCAGTGGACGCACTGTTCGACAACGGCCGTCGTGGCCGTGCGGTGACCGGCCCGGGCAATCGCCCGCTCAAGTCACTTTCGGACATGCTCAAAGGAAAGCAGGGCCGGTTCCGCCAGAACCTGCTTGGAAAGCGCGTGGACTACTCGGGCCGTTCGGTCATTGTGGTTGGCCCGCACCTGCGCCTGCACCAGTGCGGCCTCCCGAAGATCATGGCTCTCGAGCTCTTCAAGCCTTTCGTGATGAAGCGGCTCGTTGACCTCGACATCGCCCAGAACATCAAGGCTGCAAAGCGGATGGTCGAGCGGCGTCGTTCCCAGGTCTGGGATGTGCTCGGTGACGTGATCCAGGAGCACCCCGTTCTCCTCAACCGTGCGCCGACGTTGCACCGTCTTGGTATCCAGGCATTCGAGCCGGTGCTGATCGAGGGGAAAGCCATCCAGCTCCACCCGCTCGTGTGTGAGGCATTCAACGCTGACTTCGACGGTGACCAGATGGCTGTTCACCTCCCGCTGTCGGCCGAGGCCCAGGCAGAGGCCCGCATCCTGATGCTGTCGACCAACAATGTGCTTTCTCCCGCGAACGGTCGTCCCATCGTGACGCCTTCCCAGGACATGATCATCGGCATGTACTACCTGTCGGCGATCAAGGAGGGTGCAAAGGGCGAGGGCCGTGCGTTCTCCGATGTTGATGAGGCCGTCATGGCGTATGAGAACGGTGATGTCGACCTCCATGCGGTGATCAAGCTCCGCGTGGGCGACCTCGCTGGTGATGCGGATCTGCACGCCAAGCTCAAGCCGCTGCTCAAGGAGCTCATCGATGACGAGCCCGTCTCTTCCGATGGTCTGACGGAGACAACGATTGGCCGGGCGATCATGAACGGTGCGTACCCGATCGGGTTCCCGTACATCAATGCCGTGCTCATCAAGTCTGACGTGAGGACCATCGTTGAAGAGGTGATCCACACCTATGACAAACCAGACGTTGCCAACACGCTTGACAACATCAAGGAACTCGGGTTCAAGTTCGCTACGAAGGCCGGTCTCACGATCGGACTCCAGGATGTCAAGACACCTCCGGAGAAGAAGAAGATTCTCGCCTCCTTCGAGGACCGGGCCGCCAAGGTCGAGACCCTTTACCAGAAGGGTGTCATCACCGACGACGAGCGTCGCTCCGAGCTGATCGAGATCTGGACCGTTGCAACCGACGAGGTGAAGGATGCCATGCAGGAGACCCTGCAGGAGGATCCGTTCAACCCGATGGACATGATGGTCCGCTCGGGTGCTCGCGGAAACATCATGCAGCTACGACAGATCGCTGGCATGCGTGGGCTGGTCGCCAACCCGAAGGGTGACATCATCCCGCAGCCGATCAAGGCGAACTTCCGTGAGGGACTCACCGTCCTCGAGTACTTCATCTCGACGCACGGTGCTCGCAAGGGACTTGCAGACACGGCCCTTCGTACTGCCGACTCCGGTTACCTGACCCGTCGACTTGTCGACGTCAGCCAGGAAATCATCATCCACGACGATGTGACCGACGATCCGGGCCTCCTGCTCGCGATCCGTGAGAACGGTGACCCGATCCGCCATCTGCGGAACAAGATCATCGGTCGTGTCCTCGCTGAGGATGTGAAGATCGGCCGTTCGTTCGCCGAATTGCCTGACGGCCGCAAGCTCCGCGCCGGGTTCGTACTCGATCGGGAAGCGGTCAATGGGATCCAGGAAGTCGAAGAGGTTGAAGAGATTCGTGTTCGCTCGCCTCTGACCGATGAGAGCAAGTACGGGATCTCACAGATGT